>JAFGRL010000074.1 GCA_016935195.1 Sedimentisphaerales bacterium | reverse complement strand
TGAAGCAAAGATTGATTTTGAAATTGTACCGGGTGTAACGGCCGGTATCGCAGCAGCAGAATACAGCGGCATCATGCTTACCGACAGACAGTTTAGTTCACAGGTGGTTTTCGTAACGGGCAGAGAGGCTGATGCGAAAGCACACAGCAATATTGATTGGCCATGGTTGGCCAAATTCAAAGGCTCAATCGTTTTCTATATGTCGGTTGGAAATCTTGAAGCTATCGTTGAGCAGCTCTTGTCAAACGGTATGGATGCTGAGATGCCCGCAGCTGTGGTTGCCAATGCCACGCTACCGAGCCAGAAAGTTATTCAGTCGCCTCTGGCGTCAATAAGTGATAAATGCAAAAAGGAAAAGATTGAACCGCCGGCAGTTGTAATAATTGGAACAGGGGCCGGTGGTGAGTCAGGTTTCAATTGGTTTTCGAGAAAGCCTCTTTTTGGAAAAAATATTGTTGTAACGCGGGACATCAAGGGAAACGCCGAGTTTGCGGCGAAGATTGCGGCCGAAGGTGGTGCCCCCATACAGGCAGCGACAATAAGAATCAAGCCGTTAACCGAAAAAAGCGCATTTTTGCAAGCGATAGGTCGAATCAATGAATATGACTGGCTCATTTTTACAAGTGCAAATGGTGTAAAAATTTTCTTTGAAGCACTCAAAAGCCTTAATAAAGATGCAAGGGCAATTGGCAGGACGAGGGTTGCATGTATAGGCAGTGAAACGGCAGAAAAGTTAGAGAAGTTCGGCATAATCTGCGACTTTGTGCCAAACGTTTACACCAGCAGTGAACTTGGCAAAGGACTTATAGGTTCTGCAAATCTTAATGGAAAAAAGGTTCTTCTTTTACGTTCAAAAAAAGCTTCAGGCCAGTTGAGGGAAATGCTCTCTCATGCATCGGCGGAGGTTGATGAAATAGCTTTGTATGATGTTTTACCACAGAGAAGTGAATTTAAATGGCTTGAGAAAATGATAGCCGATGGTAAGATCGACTGGATTACGTTTGCCAGCCCATCGTCGGCGAGGAGTTTTTTTGAACAGGTTTCAAAAAATCTTGTTAATTCAAGTAATGCCAAGGTTGCATCTATAGGCCCTGTTACTTCTGAACAGCTAAAAGAATTAAAAGTTAAAGTGGATGCTACGGCAAAGGAGCATACTATCAAAGGTTTGATTAGAACTATTCAGGCAAGCTGTAAATGATAAATGTTACAAAACTATATTTCGGTGTAGCAGGTCAATCAGACCAACTGCGATATGGCTCAGAAAACGATACAGGGCCGGTTGTGGTCTATAATTGTACCGCAAGATGTAATTTGAACTGCGCACATTGTTACAGCAGTTCGGGACTTGGCGGTCAAGGCGACGAACTTAACACAAATCAAGCGAAAGAACTGCTTTGTCAGCTTTCGGATTATAACTGTCCTGTTATATTACTCAGTGGAGGTGAGCCATTATTGCGGGAGGACCTGCTTGAACTAATAGCACAGGCAAGGCGGCTGGGCATCAGAGTGGTACTTTCAACAAATGGAACGCTGATTGATAAAGATACCGCTAATAGATTAGCCGATGCAGGGACAAGTTACGTTGGTGTTTCTATTGATGGACAAGAGCAGTTTCACGATGAGTTCAGGACCTCGAAGGGAAGTTTCAAAGCTGCCGTCAGGGCAATCGAGAACTGTAGAGATGTCGGTATCAAAACAGGGCTGCGGTTTACCATAACGCGGGCAAATTCTGAGCAGATACCAGATGTATTTGATATAGCCAAAAACATAGGCGTGCGAAGGATTTGCTTTTACCATTTGATTCGAACAGGCAGGGCAAGTAAACTTTCCGGGCTGTCCCTTGGGGCGAGCGAGACCCGGCGGGCAATGGATGTTATCATAGAAAAGACTGGAGAACTTGTCGGGCAGGATTTGGTTGATGAGGTTCTGACAGTTGGCAATCACTGTGACGGGCCTTATCTTCTTATTAAGATGGCCTCGGAAAAAAATAAACGTTATCAGCAAGTGCGGGAATTGCTGCTTGCTAACGGCGGAAACAGAACAGGAGAAAAAATAGCCTGTATAAGCTGGGCCGGCAGTGTGCACCCGGACCAGTTCCTGCTTAATTATTCACTTGGTAACATAAAGGTTAATTCTTTTAGACAAATATGGGACAATCCCAATGAGCCGGTGCTGCAGAAACTGCGTAACAAGACTAAATTCAGGGCGAAAAGATGTAGCAGGTGTAAATGGTTTGATTTGTGCAAAGGCAATTACAGGTTTTTGGCCCTTGATGCAAGGGATAAAAACTGGGTAAATGAGCCGAGCTGCTATCTGAGAGATGATGAAATATCATTACAACAGAGCAGTTTTGCTCATTTAGAAAGATGAATGGGAGTTATGAGATGGCTTTTCCAGAGATTAGGTTACGAAGGCTGCGCAAAAATGATTCGATGCGAAGGCTGGTTCGCGAAACTACCTTGAGTGTAAATGACCTGGTTTTCCCATTATTCGTTCGAAGCGGCGAAAATGTAAAAGAGCCAATCGAGTCGATGGCAGGATGCTTTCGTTTTTCGCCGGATACTGTAGTTGATGAGGCATCTGAGGTAGCTGCTTTAGGTATACCAGCCATATTACTATTTGGTATGCCCGCCAAGAAGGATAATATTGGCTCGGAGGCCTGGGCCGAGGATGGTGCGGTTCAGCAGGCTCTTCGCGCAATAACCAAGGCTCTGCCGGAGCTTCTGGTCATTACCGATGTCTGTCTATGTGCCTATACATCGAGCGGCCATTGTGGCGTGGTAAAAGATGGCAGGATTGACAACGATTATACATGTGAACTTTTAGCTAAAGTAGCTTTGTCTCACGCTCAGGCCGGTGCCGACATCGCTGCACCATCGGATATGATGGATGGCAGAGTAAAGTACATTCGCGAAGTGCTTGAGGAAAACGGCTTTAAGGATGTAGCAATTATGTCATATTCTGCCAAGTACGCCTCTGCATTTTACGGCCCTTTCAGGGATGCAGTGGATTCAGCACCAGCTTTTGGCGACCGTAAAAGTTATCAGATGGACCCGCCTAACGCTCGCCAGGCGTTAGCTGAAATCGCAGCCGATATAGCCGAAGGTGCCGACATCGTTATGGTAAAACCTGCACTTTCTTATCTCGACATAATATGTCGGGCGCGACAGCGTTTCGATTGTTCCATCGCCGCCTATAATGTATCCGGCGAATATATGATGCTAAATTCCGCCGCACAGGCGGGATTGTTAGATAGAGAATCAGCAATGCTGGAGATGCTTTACTCAATCAAACGCGCCGGTGCCGATATTATAATCACGTATTTTGCTAAAGAAGCAGCCAAACAAATGCAAAAGTCAAAATGACATCTTAAAGCCTGTCACCCTAAGCAAAGCAATCCCAATCAGCGATGGTCACGAAATTGATGAAATACAGTGCTGGCATATGGTCAACTCAGCTTTTTAGAGAGGATTTCAGAGGCGACCTTTGGATTTGCCCTTCCTTTGGTTTTTTGCATTACCTGGCCGAGCAAAAAGTTTAAGGCTTTTTTGCTTTTCTTACCATCGCCGGCTACATCTTCAACCGCTTTGGGATTTTCAGTGAGAACCTGGTCTATGAGTACCTCCAATTGCTCGGCATCACTTTGCTGGATGAGGTTGTGCTCGGCGGCGATGGCTTCGAGCTGTCGGTTGGGGCTTTGGGCAATTAAAGGAATAATGGTATCGGCTGTCCCGGCGCTTAGCTTGCCGGCTTGAATCATTTTGTCCATCTCAACAAGTTTTTCAGAAGGGATGCCTAACTGGACTATGGTGCAATTCTTTTCGTTGGCAAGTTTTAACAGGCTCTGGGTTATAAAGTTACAGATTTGCTTAGGCTGGCCCCCTGCTGAAACCGCCCGCTCGAAAAAAATGGAGCTTTTTCACACTCTAAAACCTATTCACATATCACGCAATCATTTTATTAGCGATGGTGTGCTGAACAATCACAACTATTACTGGTTTATGTATTGGGGTGATAAAGTTGAGGTAGAATCCTCAATTGAATTCAAACGATCATCTAAATCGGCTCGTGAGAATCACTAAAAAATTCATTTTAGCATTTTACATAATTCCTTGATATTATGAATCTTATAAATTTGCGATTTTCCCGATTTTGCACGCTATTTACTGTTCGAGTTGGGCATACTGCTGAGTTACTTCGCACGAGACAATACGAAACATGAGACCACTATTCTTTGCTGCTTATCAGTTGATATGCTTCTTCGGGGCTATTTGCCTGCTCAAGTCCTTGTTTGAATTGCTCATCCAGCATAAGTCTGCTAATTGTGGCCAAAGCCTGGATATGCGGCCCTGTCTGGTCGCTGGGCGAGATTAACAGAATGACTATCTTTACCGGCCTGCCGTCCACGCTGGCAAAATCGATAGGCTCGTTAGTAGTTCCTAAGGCCATTACAAGTTCCTTTACAGCCTGGCACTTGCCGTGGGGTATGGCGATTCCGGAGCCGATCCCAGTGCTGCGCGTTTGTTCGCGCAGCATAACCGCAGTTAAAGCAGCATCCTTATCCAGCAATGAGCCGTTAGCGTCAAGCAAATCGACCAGCTCCGTTATTACCGAAGACTTGTCCTTGCCTACTAAAGGAACTTTAACATAAGTCGGCTTCAATATTTGAGTAAGCAGCATAATAATATCTAAGTTACTGAAGGCAACAGGCTTTAAAAATTACAAACCCGTTAATATACAAGACAATAAAAGCGACCACAAGAAAAAATTCAATCAATCAGAAATAAAAACTTTGCCGGTTCCTTTCGAAGCTCTCGGGCTGTCGGCAGTATCTCAAAAGAATTTATTTTCTCTGCGTTGACAAAATCATCTATTATCTGTTGAATCTGGCCCATATTCTTGGCATGCATCATTGCGTAAAGATTGTAAGGCCAATCTGTTTCCGTTTTCCTCTGATAACAATGGCTTACAATCCTGAATTTAGCAAGCCTTTGACCTGCTTGTTTAGCTCTGTCCCTGTTAACCTGACAGCAAAACAAAACATTGGCCACAAATCCAAGTTTGTAATGATTGACAACAGCACCAACACGCTTAATAACGCCCTTGTCAACCAAATGACTGATATTCTGCAGGACCTGCTGGTCGCTTATCTTTTCGATGAGTGCGTGAAAGGGTTCTGCAATTACTTTCAGGCCTTGTTGTAAGTTCGACAAAACCTGCTTTTCTATCTCTTTTAATCTAACTACGTCACCTTCATATATCTGCTTAACTTCCACTGCCTGCGATGTAGTAGGGGCACAGTCGTCGGTATAAAAACGAACATCAAGCTTGAAAATGTGCTCCGTCGGCAGGTTCTTGAAATTAGTGCCAAACTGGATAGAGAATTCTTCCAGTTGAGATTTAATATCTTCGACGCTTTTAGCTAACAGTGTAAACCAAAGATTGTAATAATGGTCTCTTAGATAATTGTGCGAAACCCCGGCAAGTGAGTTGACTTTATCAACGACCTTCTCAAAACTGCCCTGCTCTATATGTGCCGCAACTAATGTGCCGTATATACCTAATTGGCGATAATCCACAAATGCGCCTATCCGCCGTATGAAACCATCCTGGCGTAAGAGTCTGACTTCTTCCAAAACCTGGGTTTCTGAGCTTTCAAGAATCTTTCCTAACTCCGCAAAGGGCCTTGAGCAGATTGGCAGACCTTGCTGAAGCACATCACAAAGTTTTCTTTGAAATTTCGTCAGACTCATATTTTCCTGCTTCAGGCTCATAAGCACATACAGGGTCAGAACCTAAATAGTCGCCGCTGATTGTATATGCCCTTGCTCGACAGCCTTTACAAATGTTTAGAAATCTGCAGATTTTACACTTGCCTGTGTAAGATGGCAAATCACGTATCTCTTTTAGAAAATCAGAATCTCTCCATATCTTGCCAAAGTCGAAACCATTTTCAACCAGATTACCCGCCGAAATATTCAAAAAGCCGCACGTCTGCACATCAGCCTTATAGCTGATAAAACCAAATCCTGTCCCGCCCATACAGCCCTCGATATTCCCAAACCGCTTTTCGGCCGAAGATTGTTCCACAACTCTTGCAAACTGTGGGCCGCAGGTAACACGGACCTCAATCTGAGATTTTAGCTTCAATCTTAGCAAATCATTCAGCAAAGCTTCATACTCCACCGGATCGAGAATTTGATCGCTCAGCTTCTCACCTCGCCCGGTTGGTACAAGTATGAAAGGATTAAAGCAATAAGCACCAAGTTCCTGCGCCAACTTCGCTATCGCGGCGACTTCATTAATGTTTATTTTACTTATGGTCGTATTAATCTGAAAACGCATATCTGCACGCCGGGCTGCCTTTGTTGCAGCAATAGCTTTGTTAAATGCTCCCGGCGTCCGCCTGAATCTATCATGCGTCTCCGCCGATGCCCCATCAAGCGAAAATGACAATGCCAGTATCCCCGCATCCTTAAGCTTCGTTATTGAATCGTAGTTAATCGGATAGCCGCAGGTCGCCAGCACAGGACGCAGCTTCAATTCCCGGCAGTACCTAATAAGTTCATAAATATCATCTCGCTCCATCGGCTCGCCGCCGGTAAAGATAATAACGCACTTGCAAAAATCTGCTACAGATGCAAGTATCTTTTTACACTCCTCGGTGGTTAATTCTCCATCCATTTGCTCAAGGCCTGCATCAGCCCGGCAGTGCTGACAGCTATACCTGCACCTGCGAGTAACCTCAAACGCTATGAGTTTTGGTTTTTCGACTTTCCTGACCATAAGTGAAAATAACTGTACCTTATTACACGGCAATGGTCAATTTTTATAGATTCCATAAACGCGCGGACATTCTCCGCCCCTGTCAGCCCGAGCTGGTGCCCAAGGTGCGCAGTCGAGGGGTCTATTGAAACAGATTCCCCCACTCGGCCTGGCCCTTCGACAAGCTCAGGCCTCGCTCAGGCTGACAAACGGACGGTTCAAAAAGGCCTCGAGTTGGTTAATTTAAGGTTTTTGCTGGTATCGGTGTGGTTATTGCCGGAGGACTGTGAGTTCGTCGCTGCACATCTTTAGCTGAGCAGGGTCGGAGAGTTTTCCTGCTGCGGCCTTTAGGTGCTTTATGGCCGGCTCTGCCTGCTGCAGGTAACGAGAGTAGATTATGCCTAACATTAGCTGGACCTGCTCGATATATTCGTAGTTGCCGTAGTGAGAGATGAAATCCTCATATGCCTGGGCGGCTTCGGGGTGTCTGTTTTCGCTGGCGAGCTGATTGGCGATATCCAGCAAGTATTGGCGAGGCAGAATCTGGGTTGTGTCGATGTCGATAAGTTCCAGATAGAGCTGGGCTGCTGCCGGCAGATTGTGTTGGGCACAGCGCTGTGAAATCTGATGTCGAAGCTGCCGGATTTTTTCATCATGTTGTCGCTGTTTATCAGTTTTTTTAACTTCCTTCACTTTTATGTGCTTGGCCTGAGCAGCAGTAAAAGGATCGTAGCCTGTCGAGACGGTATCGCGATAACGCCGCCTGCGATTCCACTGTTTTATCATAGCCCATAAATCAAAGCTGTTGGCCGAGAGCAGGCCCGTCGCAAGCAGGACAAGCGAGGCGGCTATTCCAAATGCATAGCCTGCGAGGTGGGCATCAAAAGCAACATCATTGGGAACATATCGGGCAATTATGTTATCAATGAAAATCATCTTAAAGACAATAAGGTACAGGGCGGGAATATCCATAGTTCCAAAGATAAAAAACCAGTAAAAAACAGTTATTAACGTCTGCGGGAACAAAGCCAGATATGCACCTGTTACGGCTGCAACGGCGCCGCTGGCACCGAGGACAGGAATGTTGTTCATTAATGTATGGCCTAAGCCGCTTGCAATGGCCCCGGCCAAATAAAAGCATACGTAGCCAATGTGGCCGAGCTTATCATTTACATTACTGCCAAAGATGTAGAGAAAGTACATATTACCGATGATGTGCCAGATTCCGCCGTGCAGAAAGGCATAGCTTACAAGTTGAAAAAGCTGTATGTTTTGCGGGTTAAGCATAAACTTCCTGGCAGCGGGACGAAGCGGTTCGAGAGCACCCGTGTAGGGATTGACATGTGGTAAGAATGTGAAGAGAAAGATGATTACATTTATTATTATCAGGGCGTAGTTAGCATAAGGTGTCCGTCGAGGTCTGATATTTGTGCGAATGGGCAGTATCATAATAAACGAATCTGGAAATTAACATTATTTATGCATGCAAATAACTCAGGCGAGCATTTTAATGAGAAATGCAAGACTCAGCAAGATATAAAAAAAAGACGGCAGTCGCCGTCCTTTTAGGTAAGTTGCAGTGGCCATTTCGCCGGCTAAAGCCATTCTGCGAGCAGCCACTTCAAAGGTCGGCGGTGTCGTCTTCGGTTTCCCCCTCAGCCAGTTCTTTTCCAATAAAAGTATAAGAAACAGAGTAAAAACAGCCAAACAGTTGGGATAAAAATACTTTATTTTTTTCTGAAAGTTGTCTATGAATAGTATCTGTACAGATAATGGTTTTGTAGCAGGGATTTTGCGATGAAAAAAGAAGCAATACAAAAACGCCTTAGGGCGCTACGGGCACAGATGGCCAAGAGGAAGGTAAACTGTCTTATCCTGGCCAGACCTGCCAATGTAACCTATACAACAGGCTTTTTGGGCGATGATAGCTGGGCGGTGGTCTCAAAAAACAGGGTGTATCTTATTACCGACAGCAGATACATTGAGCAGGCACGCGGCGAATGTCCTGATTGTAAGCTTATAGAGCGAAAAAGGCCGATGGTTGAAGCTGTTGGTAAATTGATGCTCCAGCTAAAGTCTATCAGTAAAGTGGAGGTAGAGAGCAGTATCAGCCTGAAAGATTATAGGGCATTGCGAAAGCATCTTGATGTGTCGGTAAGAGGTGTTTCGGGTATTGTTGAACGATTGCGCAGTTGCAAAGGGGCCGAAGAAGTTGCTGCTGTCAGAGGCGCAGCGAAAATTGCGGCAAAGGCCTTTAATCAGACCATTAAGAAAATAAGGACGGGCGTTACCGAGAGTGAACTTGCCGGTATTCTTGAGCTCGAAATACGCAGGCTTGGCGGCCGGATAAGTTTTGATACCATTGTTGCTTTTGGAGGCAGTGCATCATACCCTCATTATCAGCCTGGTCTGCGCAAACTTAGAAAGGCTGACACAATCCTTATCGACTTTGGTGTGAGGTTTCAAGGTTATTGCTGTGATATCACACGATGCTTTTCGACAGGCACAGTAACAAATCGTTTCAAAAGAATTTATAGAACGGCCGAACTTGCCCAGGCAGCAGCTATAGGTAAGGTTAAAGCTGGTGTAGATATTAGACAAATCGATGAAGCTGCCAGAGCAGTTATTAAAGATTCCAATTTGCCGGTGTATGGCCATGGAACAGGACACGGGCTGGGATTGGAGGTACATGAATTGCCGATGATTTCACCCAAAGCCGAGGGCAGGCTAAAGACCGGCCAGATTATTACTATCGAGCCAGGAGTTTACATACATAAAAAAATTGGTGTTCGAATAGAAGATGACATTCTGGTTACCGACAGCGGCTGTGAAATACTAACTCGTCAGTGTCCGAAGTCTAATTCATTAAATGTTCTGCGAAGGTAATTGTTCACGCTTAAAGCCCGTATCGGCATTCGGCATGTGGGATGATTCGCTAAATCAAGCACAATAGCTCTGATTTACCGCACAGACCTTTGCAGCTTGTATTCCACGCTGTCAACAAGAGCCAGCCAGCTTGCTTCGATTATATTCTCGGAAACTCCAACTGTCCCCCATATAGAGTTCTTATCTCGCGACTTAATTATTACCCTGACTCGGGCAGCAGTTCCAGCCCGGGCATTGACCACACGAACCTTATAATCGATAAGAGACACGTCCTTTATAGCTGGGTAGAAATTCTCCAACGATTTGCGCAGTGCAGCATCAAGTGCATTTACGGGCCCGTCACCCTCTCCGACAACGTGCTCAATGTCATCGCCAACTTTAAGTTTAACCGTTGCTTCTGTAATCAGATTGTCGGCAGCTCCCTTTTCAACATCTATATGATACTTTATCAACTCGAACGCTGGCTTATAAAGCCCCAAAATTTTCTTAACCAATAACTCGAAGCTGCCGTCAGCCGCCTCGAACTGGTAGCCTTCATTCTCGAGCTCCTGAACTTTCTGCAGCACCTTTTTGGCCAGTTTTTTGTCTTTGGCCAATCTGGTCCTCTCAAGCTTGGCCAGAATGGTTGACCTGCCGCTAAGCTCGGATATAAGAAATCTCCTTTCGTTGCCTACAACTTCAGGGCTGATATGTTCGTAAGTGTGACTGTCTTTGCGCAGCCCATCAACATGCAGCCCACCTTTGTGCGCAAAGGCACTTCCACCAACGTACGGCATATTCATCACCGGCGCAAGATTAGCAATCTCGAAAACGAACCGCGAAACCTCTGTGAGCGTCTTGAGCTTGCCGGCGCTGATAACCCCAAGGCCCATTTTTAACGAGAGGTTCGGAATCACCGTACACAAATTCGCATTGCCACATCGCTCTCCGATGCCGTTTATTGTCCCTTGAACCTGTCGAGCGCCAGCCTTAACTGCTCCCAGGCTGTTTGCCGCTGCACAATCGCAGTCATTATGCGCGTGAATACCAATAACCAGAGAACTAAACTGCTCACAGACAATTTTGGTTATCTCACTTATTTCATTCGGCAGAGACCCTCCGTTTGTATCACATAGAACCAATATATCCGCTCCGGCCTCAGCAGCGGCTCTCAAAACCTTCATCGCATAATCAGGCCTGTTTTTGTATCCATCGAAAAAATGCTCTGCATCGAAAATCGTCTCAATGCCCCTTCTTTTCAAATACCGCACGGAATCGGCGCAAATCTTTAAGTTCTCATCCATCGAACACCGCAGCACCTTCTTTACGTGAAGGTCCCAGCTTTTGCCAACCAATGTCGCCGTCGGCGTTTTGCAGGCAACTATTGAATTAAGTGAGACATCGTCCGATGCCTTTACATCCGCCCTGCGGGTATTTCCGAATGCCACAACTTTGGACTTTTTCAGGTGCAGTTTTTTAACTTCCGCAAAAAACTGCATTTCCTTCGGATTGCTGGCGGCATAACCGCCCTCAATATAATCCAGGCCCATCTCATCAAGGCATCTTGCAATAGCCAGCTTGTCTTCTAATGAAAAGCTGACACCCTCAGCCTGCATCCCGTCGCGAAGTGTAGTGTCATAAAGAGTTATTTCTTTCACAGCTACTTACCCAATAAAACAATTTCTAACAGTCAACCACATCATATTTTATACCCCCCCGCCCTTGCAATGTAAAGTGTAAAGACCCATAGTGCTCCGTCAAGGCTCAATTGACCGATACCATTACAACCACAAGCCGGCAACCTATAATCAACCTGCGGTTTTACCGCAGGTTTTACTCTCTAAATGGTTATGAGCAAACGACAGATGTTTCTTACGACCCATCAGTAGCTTTTGCCGAGGCACTGCTGACCAAGCCAGACACAACAAATAAGATAAACAACCTTTTATACACCGTTTCTCATCTTTTTTCTCAAAGCACATAATCAATTTATACTTACTCCACTTATGCCACTTTAACAGTCTTGACATCAATAATGGCTTATTTATTACTTGACGCTCGGCAGGTTATCTAGATTCTTTTTGACCTGCTCAGTATAAATACTGTCAGGGTACAGGCTGATAAAACTTGTCAGAATTGCCCTTGTTTGAGCAAGCAATTTCTTCTTCTGCTGGGGATCTGCCTCGCTCTTTTGGTGCCAAAGATTTATTTTTAGAAGCCCAAGCTCGTATAAAGCCTGTATGCCGCCGTCGCTGTTTGTGAATTGTTTGTGCAGTTCACTTAATCTTTCTGCTCGACGATGCTCATCGGCAATAAGTTTAATCTGGGCTAAAAGAACATTGTCGCGCAAGGGGGCATCATTGCTCATATTACTAAGCAGCTTATTTAATTGTTCATTGTAATCAAGTGCGTGTGAGTTGAGTTTGACAAAACTCGACAGGCAGTTTTTGCTTGCATCCGAACTGCCGCTGTTCTGCCGGCTTATAAGATTTTGCAATTGGCCTATTCTTCGCTGGAGCTCGGCCAGCTTAAAGGACGTCATAGTTGATGCGGCCGGTGAACGAAACGCACTAAAGAGTTTTTCGGTTTTCTGCTCATCCTTTTTAATTGCCTCAAGCCGTTCAGCAAGCTTGATTCCGGCTTGATTCAAAAGCATCCGGGCCTGTTCAAATCGGCCCTGTCCCGCCCAGTGGTACGCAATTCGCCATCTCGCCTCCAATGCTTCAGGACTGTCACCAAATTCACTGTAAAGCCGGTACCAGACACTCCGGGACTCCTCGTTGGGATAGTCAATATAAAAGTACAGAATTTCTTTCTCCCCAAGCAGTTCGACATCGGGTCTGAATTCACTCAGAATAGCTTTATAATATAGAGCTATCGGCATGCGGGAACTCCTGGGCCGGCGTTCTATAAATAAATCATATTGTGTGAAAAGCTGTTGTTTTTTCTCCTGATATCTAAGCTCCTTCGGAACTATAAACCAGCCTGGCCAGCGGCCTTGTTGTAGCTGGTTCTGAATCTCTTTCTTTAGCTCCGCCCGCAATGCTATCGGCTCACTCGGATAGAAAAAGCTCGACAGGTATCGCCTAACATCGGGGTTCATAATCGTTTTATCCAGTGCGTTGGTTATATTATGGTCACGAAATTCATTTATCTGTTCCGGATCATTTCTCGCTACATACAGTTGATAGTCTAATTCATCAAAACCAACTTTAGCTTCAAATAAAAATACCGAAAAAAGCAGCACAACTAATGTCGCCGACCACACAAGCCCCGGCCGGTATCGCGTAAAATGACCAACACCCAAAACAAATCCGGCTATGCCAAGGCCGGCTAACCATGCGCAAATCCATGGGGTAAAAGAAAATCCCAACTTGATAGGTTCGATTCCTTTCAAGCCGCTAAATAATCCAAAATATAGAAGCTGGGGCGCCGTACACAGCACTATGGCGATAAAACGAGAGCGGAATCGAAGCGGTCGGCAAGCCACTGCCACACAGCTTAAAAGAACGCTTACACCAAAGCCCGGTAGGTTCGCCAAGACAATCAACTCCAATATGAAAGGAATGCTGTAAGCAAAACTCATCAACTGTGATATAAGGACCGGAACAATTGCCAATATCCCCATAAGTAATCCCAGAACGAGAATCTGCGAGGGGTATTCAAATATGCTCACACCTTGTGTAGTGAATCGACCTAAAAGCCAAAGGGTCGGAGATATTAAGGTATGAAGGTCAAATGACAGGAATGAACCGGTCTGTATCTTTGACCAGAAAATACACGTTAAACCAAATACCAACACACCAAGCAGCCAGCATCTCTGTACATTCTTGTGGCTGTAGTGCAGCGCTGGACCGGCAGTCATAAATGACTTTGAAGCCGGCTTGACCTTGCCATTTTGTTTATCGTTTACCAGTTCCACACTTTCCACCCTGCTTGCCTGATTACGAAAAATGCCAAAAAATACAGGCAATTAGGTACCTTCACCGCTGCTGGCAAGGTAATCAATCTGTTCAGGTGTGAGCTTGTCTATAGATATTGCCATAGACTTAAGTTTAAGCCGGCATACTCGCTGTTCTATATCAATTGGTACATCATGGACCGCCGCGGCAAGACTGGTACTTTTTCTCAACACGTATTCAGCCTCTAAAGCCTGGGTTGAAAAACTCATGTCCATAACACTTGCAGGATGTCCTTCAGCAGCGGCAAGGTTGATTAACCTGCCATCAGCTAAAAGATAAATTCTCTTATTATTCTTCAGAACATACTCATCAACCTGGTGCCGGACATTTCGTTTAACTTTCCTGCTGAGTTTCTTTAATGCCGGTATATCTATCTCAACGTTGAAATGCCCGCTGTTTGCAACAACGGCCCTGTCCTTCATCACTCGAAAATGCTCAGCCCGGATAACGTTCTTATTTCCTGTAAGGGTTACAAACAGCTCACCAATCTTTGCTGCCTGGGCCATCGGCATTACTCCAAAACCATCCATAGCTGCTTCCAGAGACTTAATCGGGTCGATTTCCGTTACGATAACTATCGCACCCATCCCTCTGGCACGCATCGCAAACCCACGTCCGCACCAGCCGTAACCGGCAACTACAACTTTCTTGCCGGCCATAAGAAAATCTGTCGCTCTTATTATTCCATCTACAGTCGATTGGCCGGTGCCGTAGCGATTGTCAAAAAGGTGCTTGCTCGCCGCATCGTTTACCGCAATCACCGGAAACTTCAACTTGCCTGAATTTGCCATAGCACGCAGACGAATAACACCGGTTGTAGTTTCCTCCATACTTGCAATGATTCTGTGAGAGTCTTTTTTTCTTCCCATGTGCAGTTCGTTGACCAAATCGGCGCCGTCATCAAACGTTATCACCGGCTTATGGTCAATTGCCGCATTGATATGCTTGTAATAAGTACTGCGATTTTCACCGCAGATTGCAAAAACAGGTATCTTGAAATCCTTCACTAACGATGCAGCAACATCATCCTGTGTACTAAGTGGATTAGAAGCACACAGAACTACATCCGCTCCGCCAGCCTTTAATGTCCTGGCTAAATTGGCGGTCTCTGCAGTAATATGCAGACACGCCGAAACCTTCTTGGCCTTCAATGGCCTGCTCTTTGCGAATCTGGCCCGAATTGCCGCTAAGACCGGCATATCATTATCTGCCCAGAGAATCCGCTTTTTACCTTGCCCAGCTAAGGATAAATCAGCAACATCGTATTTCATTGAAAAACCCTTTCAAAAATCTCCAAAGAACTATAGGAGTATAGCCACACCGCTTTGGTTTTGCAACCTTTGTTTATTTTGCTTTGGAATGGACAGGGGAAAAGCGTATCCCATCAGCTGTCCCATTATTTGCAATATGATTGATTGACAAGGAATCTCGCTACGATATAGTTATAAGAAAGGATAAGCGATTTTACGAAAATTAAGACAAGTTTGAAAGGAATTGAAGATGAACAAAACAGGCTGTAAGGCACTTGTTGCGATGACGTTAATTGTGGTTATTGGAACAATCGCAGGCTGTCAGGAGCCCGGTACCTCAAAGAAAAGCAGAGTCATATCTGCTGAGAACATGCGTCTAAAAGATGAATTAGCCCAGAGACAACATGAAATCAAAAGACAAATGGAGCTGGTTGAAAAGTGTCGGCAGGAAAATGAGGTCCTACAAGAGCGGTTTCGGAGAAATATGGAAGACTATTTCAACAATGTCCTGGCCGGCGTTGTTCAGGAAAACTCCGAACTAAAGCAACAGTTAAAAACTCTCGAAGAACAGCTAAAGGAACTTCAAGAGAAAAATAATATGCTCCGGCAGCAAATCAGTCAGCTCGAGGAAAAGTTAAAAAAAGTTGTCCCAGGGACTCCTTGAGGAGAACAGCCTGGCCCTGTGCCTTTGCCTTTGTAAAAGGCCAACATCAGTTAATAGCACTACAAACCTTAGCGGCTGCTTCAATGGGATTTGACAACTTGTCATCATTGTAACGTTTTTTCATCGCGGCAGCAACCAGAGCAACAAACATCGGCTCCGGCCTCAAGGGACGAGAAGTCAGACAGGGATGTGCCTGGGTTGCTATAAAGAACGGATGCTCAGGCAACTCCAGAATCTGCATTATGGGATGAGCCGGAGCTTTTCCGGAAAATACCATACCGGAGTTTTCCAGAAGTTCGATGTACTCTGGATTAACCTCGTAGCGATGCCTGAATCGCATCCTGACTTTTTTAGCTTTGCCAAAAAGCTCCCAGGTAATAGTGTCCGGTTTTAGCTCTATCTCCCTGCCGCCAAGCCTCATGTTTCCGCCAAGTCCTTCCAGCTTCTTTTGCTCCGGCAAAATATCTATCACAGGCTCAGGACAACTCGGCTCGATTTCGGTGCTGTTCGCCTTTGTCAGCCCACATACGTTACGGGCAAATTCTATACCTGCTAACTGAAAGCCGAAGCAGAGTCCTAAATAAGGCAAATCGTTGACTCTTGCGTATTCTATACAGGCTATCTTTCCCTCAGACCCCCGAGTACCAAATCCACCCGGAACTATAATCCCGTCAACATCGCTTAAGATCCGGCTAACATTTGCGTCTGTAATATCGGTTGTTTCAATCCACTTTATCCGGACATCGGCAGACAAAGCTATCCCGGCATGTTCCAGAGCATTGATTATCGAGGCATAGCTGTCTCGGACAGAGGTATATTTGCCTGTTATGCCTATGGTTATCTTTTTTTTAGGAAGCTCAATTTTATCGATGAATTCACACCATTTCGCCCATGCCTTTCTTTCCTGGCGCAAATTTATCCTGTCTTCAATTTTAAGAAGCTTCAATATCGCAAAATCAATCCCGCAGTCCCTCATCGAAGCTGGTATCGTATATATACTGGCAGAGTCAGGCATACTAAATACTCGCTCCAAAGGAACATTGCTGTAGATGCTGATTTTCTGCCTGACCTTTTCTGAGACTTCCCGGGCTGCTCTACAGGCGATAATATCGGGTTGAATACCTAACTGCATAAGCTGCTTGATGCCCAATTGGGCTGCTTTTGACTTCTGTTCGCCGAGCGTTTTAGGCTCTAAAATATAAGTCAAAGCCACAAAGCAGCTGCTGTTTGGCCCTTCCTCGTATGCCAATTCTCTCATTGCCTCAATGTAATAGGCATTTTCCAAATCTCCTGCGGTACCGCCGATTTCAACAAAAACGATATCTGCATTGGTTTTAAGAGCCAGACTGCGAAGCTTCAGTTTAACCTCGCCGGTAACGTGAGGTATCATTTGCACATCCCTGCCGAGATAATCTCCGTGACGTTCCTTATGGAGAACCGAGCTGAATATCTGGCCACTTGTTGTAAAATTATCTTTATTCAGATCTTGGTTAAGCATTCGCTCATAAGTGCCAAGGTCCATATCACATTCCATTCCGTCATCTAAGACAAAAACTTCACCATGCCGGTATGGATTGAGCGTACCTGAATCCACGTTCAGATAACCCTCAAGCTTTATTGGCGAGACTCTTAAATTTTTATCCTGCATCAATTTTGCTGCGCACGATGAAAATATCCCCTTGCCCAAACCACTCATCACCGTCCCGACTACGAAGCAATAACGCGTCCTGCCACTTTTGTAACCGTCGGGAACGGGTGAGAAAAACTCGCTGTCCGTCGAGATCTTACTGATTGCAGACAATAAATTATCATCTTTTGCCATTATTTCGTTCTTTCATTCGTTTTGTTCGGTGTACCTTCTTACAAACTCGGCGTATTGCTCTGGCGTGTCAATACCATCACTATAATGTTCAACCTTTCCCACAAGGATGGGATATCCGTTCTCGATTGCACGCAATTGCTCCAGTTTCTCTATTTTCTCCAGCCTGCCTTCGGCAAGCGCAGCGAACTTCACTAAAAAATCCTTTCGATATGCATAAATGCCGATATGCCGCTGGTATTGCTCCAGAGACCCTATGCAACCGGATTGTCTATCATACGGAATAACAGACCTTGAAAAATAGATTGCTCTGTTATTGCAGTCGGCCATCACCTTGACAACATTCGGGTCGAAAACCTGCTGCTGGTTTTGAAAATCCGTTGATAATGTTGCCATTGCAAAATCCTGTCTGACCATCAAGAGATTAACCAGAAAGTCAATATTTCCTGGATCAATTTCCGGCTCGTCGGCCTGAAGGTTCACTATAATCTCTGCGTCAATATTAGCAACAGCCTCGGCAATTCTGTCAGTGCCGCTTTTGTGCTCAGCCGAAGTTAAGACGCACTTGGCGCCAAATGTCTTTGCGGCATCTAAAATCCGCTCGTCATCAGCAGCTATCAGGACCTGCTCAGGTAACTTCGCCAGGCTCGCACTCTCGTAAGTATGCTGTATAAGGAATTTGCCCGTATCTTTGGCGAGAACTTTACCGGTGAATCTGGTAGAACCGTAACGTGCGGGTATGCAGGCCAAAACTTCCACTTTTTTGCCAGACCTTTGTGCCAGCCAAGAATTTTTATATTTGCAGACCAAACTAAATAAATTACAAATTCGCAGTTTAGGTTCAATCCGATAATTTGTCAATGGCCATAAACTTGCTTGACAGATTTGTACTCAGGGATTATTCTGGATTTATGAATTATGGAGAACCCGTATGAAAAAGCCATTTGTAGCAGGTAATTGGAAGATGAATACCGACAGCCACAGTAGTGTGGCGCTCGTCAAGGAGATTGTTTCTGGTTGCAGTAACATTGCAGGACACAATGTCGATGTGGCGTTATTTCCACCATTTGTATATCTTCAGGCAGCTTCCAAGGCGCTTAGCTCATCAGATATTTCCCTTGGGGCACAGGATATTTTTTATGAGCAAAAAGGTGCTTTTACCGGCGAAATCAGCCCTGCAATGCTTAAGGATATCGGCTGCAGCTATTGTCTTTGCGGCCATTCGGAAAGACGACACGTTATCGGTGAAGACGATGAGCTTGTGAATAACAAGGTCGTCGCTGCCATAAATGGAGGTCTTTTGCCGATTCTTTGCGTGGGAGAGCTGCTCGAACAAAGAGAGACTTCACAAACTCAGGAGGTTATCAGCCGGCAGATAAACGCTGGATTGGCCGGTTTGAATGACCAGATGATCTCGGCAGTTACTATTGCCTATGAGCCGGTTTGGGCTATAGGAACAGGTCATACCGCAACGCCACAGCAGGCACAAGAGGTGCACGCCATGATTCGGGAGTTGGTTGGCCGGATATATGAAAAAGAGCTGGCTCAGCAGATAAGAATTCAGTATGGCGGTTCTGCTAAGCCTGCCAATGCGGCACAGTTGATGGCCCAGCCGGATATTGACGGCTTGCTCGTGGGAGGCGCAAGTCTGAAAGCAGAAGATTTTTTAGCTATAATTTGTGCTGCGGCGTAAAAAACATAATTTCTAAGTGAACAAAGCACTCAGTACACTTGCAAAAATAAGAAAAAGGGAAACATATGAACAACTTATCTTTTCTGGCGGTGACTTTTGTTATGAATATAGTCGCCGTTTTATTTATTATTTGCAGCCTGGCACTCGTTTTTATCATATTGCTTCAGAAAGGCAGAGGCGGTGGTCTTAGCTCGGCTTTCGGAGGGGGTATGGCCAGCGGCATATTAGGTTCAAAAACGGGCGACTTTTTAACCTGGGTAACTATAGCTCTGGTAGGGATATTCCTGATTTTAGCTGTTTTGATGGCCAGATTTTACATGCCTACTGCCAGCCGTTTCGGGCAGCAGCCCCAGTCTCAACCGGCCGTTCCCACAGCGCCGGAACGTCGGCAGCAACCGGCTATTCCTATAACCGATAGTGGTTTGGCAGAGACCACAGACGTTAACCAAGGGGGGTAAATCAGATATAACTTCGATGTGTTTTTTTTGTATTTGGGAACAAGTGAGCTTTAAGGTGTTGGGCAATGATAAGAAGTATGACCGGATATGGTCTTGCTGAAGGCCAGTTGCAGGATGTTATTTATACAGTTGAGATTAGGGCGCTTAATAACAGATACTTCAAGGCCAGTATAAAACTTCCGGAGATGGCAGCATTTCTTGAAGCGAATGTTGAGAAACTGTTGCGAGAAGAGCTTGTGCGTGGAACGATAAATTATGTTCTCAGGCTCAAAAACGCAGATGTAGAGGTCCTCTTTGATATAGATCAAAAGGTATTGGGCAGTATTTTGAAACGCCTCTCGAACATCATGGACTCAGCGAATGTACACTATCCTGTAGATATAACTGCTCTATTGTCTCTACCGGGCGTCTTAGCCCCTGTGATGCCGAGGAATAAGCAGGCCGAGAAGATAAGGCAGACGGTTTTTGCATTGACTGTTGAGGCTATGGCCAACGTTAAACAGATGCGAGTTGCTGAAGGAGCTGTGCTGGCCGATGATTTACAAAAACAGTGTGAGCAGATACATCAGAATCTCGAGCTTATAAAAGCTCGGAGCCTAAACGTTCTTAAGGACTACCGGAAGAAACTTAGAAAGAGAGTCGATGCACTGCTTGCAGAGGCAAAACTGAAGTTGGATGAAGATACTCTTGCCAGAGAAGTGGCGGTTTTTGCCGAAAGATCCGATATATCCGAGGAAATCGCCAGGCTCGGCTCACATCTTCAGCAATTTGTCGACGCCTGCAAGGGCAACGGCCAGGCGGGACGAAGATTGGAGTTTATCAGCCAGGAAATGCTCAGAGAAGCCAACACCCTTGCCAGTAAGGCAGGTGATGCCGAGATTGCCCGGTCTGTTCTTGATATGAAGTGCCGGATAGACCGAATCAAGGAGCAGGTTCAAAATATAGAGTAGAAGCGTACTGTGAGAATCCTTCCTTAGGATTGTTGCTGTGCGCCCCAGGCCTGCTGTAACAAGATGTGAGAGACAAGATGCCAGACAAGCCTAAAGTGGTTATAATAAGCGGCCCATCTGGAGTGGGCAAAAGCACTATATGCACAGAGCTTGTTAGGAAACTCGAAGGTCTTTACCGTAGTGTCTCGGTTACAACCAGGCAAAAGTCAGATACTGAAGAAGATGGAAAGGACTACTGGTTTGTATCAAAGCAGCAGTTTAGAAATATGATAGACAAAGCGGAGCTTCTGGAGTATGCAGAAGTATTCGGGAATCTTTACGGTACCCCAAAGACCGCCGTGGATGAGGCTCTGCAGGACGACAAGACAGTTATACTGGAAATCGACGTTCAGGGTGCAAAGCAGGCTAAGACAATATATCCAGATGCCGTGATGATTTTTATTTTGCCGCCAACGAAAAAAGAGCTCGCAGAGAGAATGAATCTGCGGGGCAGGGAGGAAAATACGGTGGCTGAAAAAAGGTTAAGCCAGGCTGACAGAGAAATCGCCGCTGCGTGGCAATATTATGAGCATATGGTTATCAATGAGGACGTTGACAGGGCTGTTAGTGAGGTGATACGGATAATCGAACAGTCGTGATGACTTGTCATATCAGGAAAGTTGCAATTAAAGTACGGTTGGAGATTTAGCATGATAAATAAGCTTAAAAGCACTGAGCTCATTAATAAGGTTGGAGGAAGATTTAAGTTAGCAGCTTTGGTTCAGAAGCGTATGAGTGAACTGATGGAAGGTTCACGGCCGCTGATAAAGAACACTAAAGGCATGACACAACTTGAGATTGTCACAGAAGAAATCATACAGGATAAAATTGCACCGGAATATAAAGACAGCATTGATAATCCCCAACAGCAGTAGCTTAATTGAGGACGGAAGTGCAAAACTCTCGTATTGAAAACCTTCATCTCTTACTGGGTATAACCGGCTCGGTTGCTGCTTACAAGGCAGTCGAACTTGCAAGTAAATTGACAACCAGGTCAGTTTCAGTCAAAACGGTAATGACCGAAAGTGCCTGTCAGCTTATCGGCCCAAAGACTTTAGAGGCAGTTACGCTCTCGGCGGTATATGTCAGTTTATGGCAGGAAAGGCAAAGGGAGGAAATTGTTCATATAGATTTGGTGGACTGGTCTGATGTCATTGTAGTGTCGCCGGCCACAGCCAATATCATCGGAAAAATTGCAAACGGCATCTGCGACGACCTGTTGAGCACCATTTTGTGCGCAGGATGGGAAAAACCAAAACTTCTTGCTCCGGCAATGAATAATCAAATGTGGAACAATCCCGCTGTTCAGCAAAACGTTGCCAAGGTAAAAGAGATAGGTTATCAATTGGTTGGTCCGGTGACCGGACGGCTTGCCAGCGGAATTCACGCCACAGGCAGGATGTCGGAGCCGGATGTTATTTTAGAGGCGATTTTACAAACAGCACGGAAAATCAAAAAGCACAAGTAAACATTCAAATCTTAAGTCTCTTTATCTTGCAATTTTATGAAAAGGCACTTTTTAATCACCGCAGGAGGAACAAGGGAATATATCGATCCTGTTCGTTTTATTTCCAATGCGAGCAGCGGCAAGATGGGCTATGCCCTTGGACGCGCAGCCTTGCGGGCCGGCCATAAGGTTACTCTTATCACAGGGCCCAGTCAAGCTCGGACGCCGAATCAGGCTAAAATTGTCAAAGTTCAGACTGCCGGAGAGATGTTTAAGGCAGTTCGGTGTTATTTTTGGAAATGCGATTGCCTGATTATGGCTGCCGCTGTCTCCGATTATACACCCGTGAAGATTTCTAAGACAAAAATCAAAAAGGCCAGGGCTGATTTGAATATAAAGCTCAAACCCACAACTGACATTCTAAAATGGGCAGGGGCAAATAAATCTAAGGACTACAAATCACGAACTAAAAACCGCCGGCCAGGCCGGTTCATTGTGGGTTTTGCCCTGGAAGATAGAAACTTAAGGGCAAACGCCGATGGAAAATTGAAAGAAAAAAATCTTGATATGATAATAGCTAACTATCCGGCAGCAATAAGTGCAGACAAGACATCGGTTCAAATCAGGATGAAGGATTCCAAATGGCAAAAGCTGCCCCCTGCTGCAAAAACTACAATCGCCGGAAAAATTATTAAATTGCTGGAACCAAAAATACTCCCCTGACGTTTTGAATCGGCCAAAAGAGATTTTATGCAGCCCGGACATAACAGAATACCTCTTGCATTTTGGGTCGGTTAATGTTATGATTTTTTCATAACAGTTTATTTGGAAACTTAAGGGGCAGCCTAAGAAAGGCTGCTTTTGCTGTCTTGGCTTTAATTTATCAGGGAATCTGAATTATGGGCTGTAATCTGGCAATTGCCGGTGTAACCGGTGCGGTAGGACAGGAGTTTCTAAAAATCCTGGATGAACGGGAGTTTCCTTTCAGCTCCCTGAAAGTCCTTGCCAGCAGCCGGTCGGCCGGCAAAAAAATCAACTTCAGAAAAAAACAATACTCCGTCGAGGAGCTGACCAAAGACAGCTTCGCTGGTGTTGATATAGCATTATTTAGCGCCGGCGGCGCTCGAAGTAAAGACTTTGCGCCCGCGGCAGTTAAGGCCGGGGCTGTGGTTGTGGACAACTCATCGGCTTTTCGAATGGACCCGGAAGTGCCGCTGGTCATTCCTGAAATAAACCCGGAAAAGATTAAGCAGCACAAAGGCATCATCGCCAATCCTAACTGCTCGACGATAATCGGCATTGTCCCTGTCTGGCCTCTGCACAGGGCAAATACTGTCAAAAGGATGGTCATCAGCACATATCAGGCTGCAAGTGGAGCAGGCTATCCGGCAATGCTGGAGCTGGAAAATCAGACGCGGGAAATCCTCGACGGCAAAGAACCAACCTGCAAGGCCTTTCCATATCAGATAGCCTTTAATGTCTTCAATCACAATTCAGCTCTCGGCCCAAACGGATACAACTTTGAAGAGAGGAAAATGGTTAATGAGACCAGAAAGATATTCGATTGTGCCGATATTGCTATCACCTGTACCTGTATTCGCGTGCCGGTCTTCAGGGCCCATTGTGAAAGCATAAATCTTGAATTTGCCGACCCAATTACGGCCGAGCAGGTCAGGGACCTGTTAAGTACAGCGCCGGGCGTTGCGTTAATTGATGACAGGGAAAACAATCGTTTTCCTATGCCTGTCGATGCCTCGGGTAAGGACGAGATTTTTGTTGGCAGAATCCGACAGGATGAATCCATAACTGATAACCGCGGCATCAATATCTGGGTAGCCGGAGACCAGCTTCGAAAAGGAGCAGCCCTCAACGCTGTCCAGATCGCCGAGAAACTATTATAAGAAGAATCCATAATTCAGAAGTCAGGAGTCAGCATGAGGCTACCGGCGAGGAAGTTTCAGGATTTGATTGTTTGGCAAAAAGCCCATCAATTTGTCCTTGCTGTTTACAAAATATGCTTATTGTCGCTCTATTGTGGTTCCTAACCCTTGATACATTATCCTGAACCCTGACCCCCTGACCCCTGACTCCTGGATTCTTAAGATTATGACCGTTCGCAATATCAAACTGATAATTCAATACGACGGAAGTGACTATCACGGCTGGCAAATCCAGCCGGGACAAAAAACCATACAGGGCACACTCTCCGATGTAATCCAAAATCTCATCGGTTGCAAAGTCCAGGTCTTTGGCGCCAGCAGAACCGATGCCGGCGTAAGCGCATTGGGACAAGTTGCGCTTGCCCAAATCGATTCGCCCATACCAACAGAAAATCTCGCCAAGGCAATTACGGACAGATTACCAGCCGATATCGTCATCACCGAAGCAGTCGAAATGCCAAACGGATTTGACATTATCGGCGCAGCTACACGCAAATTGTACCGCTATACAATCTTCACCGGCCCGACCCGTCCGGCTTTGCAAATAAGGCACTGCTGGTATATACCCGCCGAGCTCGACACGGTTGCTATGGACCGGGCTGCAAAAATGCTGGTCGGCAAAAAGGATTTCAAATCCTTTGCCTCAGCCGCTGACAAACGCCAGAATTCAGTTAGAACGATTTTCCAGTGTGATGTAAATGCGTCGTGCGAAAAAAAGAGGCAAAAACCTACCGCAGATATACAGAGGTTTGCTCCGGGTGAGATCGAAGGGACGCAATACGATAGTGATTGGATATACGTAAACGTTGAAGGAAATGCCTTTTTATATAATATGGTCAGGAACATTGTCGGCACCCTAATCGAAGTAGGCAAAGGAAAACTTGAACCTGAAAAGATAAAACAAATCATTGAGGCAAAAGACCGAACTGCCGCAGGCCCAATAGCGCCAGCAGCAGGTTTGTGCCTGGTGTGGATTAAATATTGAAAATTGTACATATAATAACAAGGCTGATTTTAGGCGGGGCGCAGGAAAATACTTTAATTACCTGCAAACTACTGGCAGAACGGGGACATGATGTTACGTTAATCACCGGGCCGGCTATTGGGCCGGAAGGCGAATTATTTGAACAAACCAAAAACCAACAATATGAGACAATTGTCGTTGATAAACTAAGACGCCCTGTCTGCCCACTTTACGATTCTGTAAGTTACTTTCAAATCAAAGAACACCTAAGACGCATAAAGCCTGACATAGTCCATACACATTCGGCAAAGGCCGGGGTATTAGGCAGATTCGCGGCCCACAGCTTACGCAATACGCAATACGCAATACGCAATACGAGAATCGTTCACACAATCCATGGCCTCGCTTTCCACCAGTATCAGAATCAGCTTCTGAACAAATTCTACATCGCAATCGAAAAGTCCGCTGCCAAAAGAACGGATTTTTTTATCAGCGTAGCCGACGCAATGACAGACCAGGCTCTGGCAGCAGGAATAGGCAGAACGGATAAATTTGTAACGGCTTATTCAGCTATCGAAGAAGATGATTTTCTAAAATCTTTTTTGCGGGACGAGATAATAAAATTCCGCCGGAAATATGCAATCAGCCAGGATGCCGTCGTGCTGATTACCGTTGCCAGACTATTTATGCTCAAAGGGCACGATTACATCATTGAATCAGCCAGAGACCTCTCAAAGCGATTTGATAATGCCGTCTGGCTATTTGTAGGAAATGGAAATTTGGCGAACTACTATAAAAAACTTGTTCAGGAAATAGGCCTTACAGAAAAAATAAAGTTTGCAGGCCTTTTCCCACCGAGCCAAATACCCCTGGCGATTGCCTCCTCGGATATTCTCGTCCACTGTTCACTAAGAGAAGGCCTTGCGAGGACTTTGCCGCAGGCAATGCTCTGCGGCAGGCCCGCTGTGTCATTTGACGTTGACGGTGCAAGAGAAGTGGTGAATGAAAACACCGGCCGGCTCATAGAGCCAAAGAATGTCGAACAATTGACAAATGCATGCGCAGAATTGATAGAGAACAAAGAATTACGAGAAAAACTTGGCGCTCAAGGCCGAGAATCTGTAAAAGAAAAATTCGCACCCGAAAAAATGACCGATACTATCGAAGAAGTCTATCGAAAACTTCTGGAGGAAGAAGCATTATGAAAAGTTACAGAAAAGAGCTTTGGTTTAACACACCGCATCGGCGGGACTTTATTAACATCACACCGCAGATTCAACAGTGCCTCGAAGAAAGCGGCGTTAAAGAAGGTTTTGTTTTGGTTAATGCTATGCACATTACCGCCAGTGTTTTCATCAATGACGACGAGTCCGGCCTGCATCACGATTTCGAGGCCTGGTTAGAGAAACTGGCACCGGAAAAGCCTTACTCGCAGTACCGCCATAACGGCTATGAAGACAACGCCGACGCACATCTAAAGCGGACCGTAATGGGCAGGGAAGTAGTTGTGGCCGTTACCGATGGCCAGCTTGATTTTGGGCCGTGGGAACAGATATTCTACGGTGAATTCGACGGCAAAAGACAAAAGAGAGTCCTTGTGAAAATCATCGGTGAATAGATGACCCAACTGCTTTTCTTCATTCAGGTTTTTGTCATATCATTTTCAGGAGCAATGCAGCCCGGGCCGGTTACCGCAACAGCCATTGTCCTTGGCAGCCGCAGCCGGTATGCAGGTCTTGCCCTTGCCCTCGGCCATGTCCTGGTGGAATTTCCTTTGATGATTCTGATTATGCTGGGAATGGGAATAATTTTTAAATCGCCGCTCGTGCAGATAATTATCGGCTTAGCAGGTGGGACAATCCTGATTATTATGGCAATACAAATGGCTGGTAATTTAAGGAACCAGGAAACTCCCGAGCCGAAGGGCCTGAGCAAAAAACCCATCCGGGCAGGTGCGGTCCTCTCTATTGCAAATCCCTACTTTCTGCTGTGGTGGTCCACTATAGGCCTGGCGCTGGCAACTGGCGCAAGAGAGTTTGGAATCTGGGCCTTTGCAATATTTGCCCTGGTTCACTGGTTGACAGATTGTCTCTGGCTCTATGCCCTGTCGTGGGCAAGTTTCAAGGGTACGAAACTATTCAGTCAAAAGGTTCAAAGAATAATTCTCGGGATTTGCTCGGCAGCTTTACTTGCCTTCGGAGTTATTTTCATTTATAACTCGTTTTACGGACTTATCAGGTTCTTACGTTAAATTATGAACAATCTACAAAACAAACAAAAAGGAGGGCAAATGTCTAAGCAGAAACTAAAAATAGTATCGATATTTTTATGGCTGGTTGCAATAATTTTTGTCACTTTTTGCCAAAGCTGCAGCTCTTCCAAGATAACAAAAGGCCCGTTTTTATTGAGAGTCGAGCAACAACGAGCAGCTCTGATGTGGGAGACTAACCAGACAGGACAGGGGCAGATATCATATGCCAAAGCTAACAATACCAAAAAAGGCTATAAAACGCTAAAGACCACACCCGAGCAAATTGAGTACAAGGCCGAACAGACCCAAGGCAAAACCATCGAAAAACAAACGTTTGTTCACAAAGTCTGGCTCGAAGATTTACAGCCGGGACAGACTTACACCTATTTTGTTTCCGGCGCCGATGTAAAAACCAAAACATATAAATTCCATACGCAGGATAATGATGACAACGAAGTTACCTTTGCTGTTTATGGAGACACTCGAACCTATGCTGACAGGCATCGGAAAATTGCCGAAAAGATTATGAACGAGAATGTCGACTTCGTAGTTCATACCGGCGACCTTATAGCAAATGGAAATCAATATGAACAATGGAAACCACAATTCTTTGACCCCTTAAAAGGTCTGGCCGAATCCGTACCGGTCTATGCCGTCAAAGGCAATCACGATACAGGCAGCAATGGCTTCTTCGAGAAATTCCTTGTGCCGCCGGGTGAGAATGCAAATTATAGCTTTGACTTTGGGCCGGTTCATTATTTCTGTGCGGACCAGTATATCGAACCACATCAGAAGGTTAAACTGCCCAAGTCCTTTCCAACCAAAGCCGAAACTTATGTGTTGAATTTGATTTGCGCGGATATGAGTAGGAAACGCAGGACCTGGAACTTCGTAAGCTGGCACGAACCGGCACTGAATTTCGGGGGTCACTGGTCGATGTGGGGCTATCCCGATGCTGTGCCAATTATGACTATGACAGGAATGGACTTTGTTTTGACAGGTCATTCACATCAATACGAAAGATTCAGGCCGATTATAATGCGGACCAAAAAACCCAGCGGATTTACGACACATATTACAACCGGTGGTGGCGGAGCTCCACTGTATAACGTTCAGCCAACTTATTACCATATGGCAGCTAAGAAAATCCACCACTTCTGCTTATTTCATATAAAGTCAGACACACTAACTTTCAAAGCCATTGATATCGACGGTAATGTAATAGACCATTTCGAAGTGTCTAAAACCGGCGGGCGACCAGATAAACAATATCAACAAACCGCTGTGCCGCTCGAGTCTGTGCGCCTGCACCAGGACGTGCATTCGGCCTTTGCGGCACCGATGGATATAAAACCTAAAAAGAATGAGCAGTTCAATCTTGTTTACAAATTGGCTGTTCCTCCATTCAGCGGACCGGTAAAACTTAACTCAAAGCTCCGTTGTAACCAAGGCAGCTATAAGATGCCCGAGGAACAGGAGTTAATTTTGCCTAAAGCCGGTGGGTATTTCGAGATTAAATTTGCAGTAACCCCTCTGGTTGATGTAAAAGTAGCCTCCGGAACTTTAGAACCGCCACTTTGGATTGACTGTCATTACAGAGTCGGAGAAATAGAGCAGAGCCTTACCCAGCGGGTTCGCGTCGAAACAAAAGCTGAGCACTGACCTGCTGGGATATTGTAACCAGTGAGCTATTTATCATAAACAGCTAAGGTGATACCTAAGAAGTTCTAAAGGTTATTTTAACTGTTCGGATATTGCCTTTAGGTTTTCTACCCTGACGTCAAGGGGAACAGCACATTCCGGACCGACTATATTTATGCCGGCATCAGCGGCAGCCTGTGTCTGTTTTTTTACCTCTTCCGGCCCACCTTCGTGAAGGATCTCGATATTGGAGACGCCGCCCATAAGAGAGAGCTTATCACCGGCAAGCTGGCGCATATCTTTTGATGAGCCGCACTTCGTGTCCCAGTGGAAACAATCAATCCTTGATTTGCGAATATACTTTACCCTGTCAGTCGTATCACCGCAGATATGTAAAATCAGGGGACAATTTATTCGTTCCACAAGTTCTTTATGAACGTCCATCAGAAAATCACGATACGCCTCCGGGCTGCAAAGGTCACGCGTAGCGTGGTCGGCAAGAAGCAGACAGTCTGCGCCGGCTTCAATCTGTGCCTCGGCGTACCAAACCGTTACCTGTTTGAGTTTATCGATGGCCCTGCGAATCATATCAGGCTCAAGCAGCGTATTGATAAGAAAATCCTCAATACCAAAAAGATGATAGCCGAGTGTCCATGGGCCGAACACCTTTCCACATACCGCACAGTCGTCACCAAGTTGTTTCTTGAGAATTGATATAGCCCCAAGAGGGACCTGTGCTGAAGGGTGTTTTAGAAAATCTTTGGTGAACTTCACATCTTCGTCTGTCTTCCAAATCGGATTTCGGCAGTCGGGCATATGTCTGCGGTCCCCCCAGTTTACCGGACAGCCTAAAGCAACAGAATCATGACAGACAGAAAACAACGGCATAACATTGTCATAACCAAGAACCGTGTAGCCCCCGATAGCAAGCTTCGCCATAAGTTCGGAGTCCTGATGAGCTTCAGGAAAGGATACACCGGTTATGTCCATTAGCTCCTCGGTAACTATGGAAGTTCCGGACCCGACTACAGGCTCAGGGGTAGGTTTGCCCATAACCGCATCAAGAAACAAACTTGCCGACATTATTTTTCTCCTTAATAAAACTTGGAAAGTTCGCCGGTAACTGTAAAATAATACCTGCATCTGGTAAAGTAAAAAGGTTTGGTAAAATCCATACAAGCAGCAGCTATAAATATTAGCTTTATCAGGAGGTACGATTATGACAATCAAAAGTATATTAACTAAAAGCAATACCATTGAAGTGATACCAGTTGTTTTCGTCATGATATCATTATGCACATCAGCCCGGCTATCTGCCGGTACAGCTAAAGAGCCAGAAATCAATCCCCCCACTACACCTGCGGTTTACTGTTACATCAGTACCGGCGACAACTATTTCCTCGGCCAGTGGCTTCCGGTTGACTCGAAGGCTTCCATCGAGGCCTCATTCGATCTGCTCAAATCCTTAGGTATAAAGCGCATCTACTGGCGGGGTTTGCGCTCGGCAATCTGCGAGGATATTGCCGAAGCCCGCCCGGCCAACTGCAGGGTGAACTCCTTTTATACTTGGCACCATCAGATATATAAAAAATATGACCCTGACCGGTTCGCTGTCCAGGCAGCCCATAAGCGTGGGATGGAAATATGGGGCATAACTAAACTTTTCGACTGGGGCGGTGCGGCCGAGGCCGGTTTCGAAAACAGCTTTCCCATGGCCTGGGAGGCCCGCTTGCGTCTTGAGCATCCTGAATGGATACCCGTGGATAAACGCGGCGTGCTCAAGCAGGCAGGGCCAATCGAGCTGGCTTATCCCGAGGCAAGAAAAGCTCTCGTTGACCTTCACGTCAAACACATAAAGCACGCCGGCTACGATGGTGCAACGTTTATGACATATTCCGAAAATTTCAATATGCGATTTGGAGATGAGTTCGGCTACAATGAACCAATTGTAAAAGAGTTCAAAAAACGATACGGTATCGACATCTGCACCGAGCCGTTTACCCGTTTCGCCAGCCGCTTCGACTGGTATCGTCTGCGCGGTGAATATGTTACCAAGTTTCTGGCCGAACTAAAACAACAGCTCAATCAATACGGCATCAAACTTGGCGTGGTTATCAATCCAATCCAGCCTCACTACCCACAACCAAACAACTATCTACAACCCTGGGATGTGCCGACGGTAATACTTTCAGCTGGCCGAATCTATATGGACCTTGAAAGCTGGGTACAGCAAAAACTCGTAGATGAATTTGAGGTGTATGGCAATTGCAGCCGCCCTCTTCAGGTCAAGAGCATTGAGGATATGCTCTGGATAGCTCGGGGTACTGGAATTCAAGTAGGTTTTACCACATCAGCCAGCCCTTATGACAAGCAATGGCAGTTAGTTCACGAAAAAGGTGCCCACACCATTGTTACCCTTCATAATGATGAGGAATACCTGGACAGCAGCAACATCCCAGAGCAGTCTTTAGCTGCATTGAAGAGCTCTGATGAGCTTATGCAGATGAAAGTCTTATCACAAATAGTACTTGGCAAAACAAAGGCAGAGGTGAAGGATGTTGCACCGCTGGCCGGAGACAAGAATATCATTGTGCGTCGGCTCGCACTTAAAGCACTTGGCAAAATCGGTGATACAAACGCAGTACCGATTATAGAAAAAGGTCTGGCTGATGACGAAAACAGTGTAAGATGTGTCGCTGCAGGTGCACTGCGATACGTCCATGGATCAGGAAGTGCCGAAAGGATACTTGAGACCCTCGATAAATACAGCTACCATCCCTTAGCTGAACTTGCTCACTCATCGCTATTGGCTATAAAGCCGGCTCCACGGCAGCTTCTTATAAACAAAGCTAAAGCCTGCTCCAACCCAATGGTAAGAAAGGTTGCGATATGGACTTTAGCCGGTATGGCAACAGAAGAGCTTATCCCTGTGTTTGAAAAGGCACTTGACGATTCCAGCCAGTGTGTTGGTTATTACGCCGCCGAAGGCCTGGGCAATATAAGAAAAAGCCCTGAGGCAGCAAAGGCTCTGATAAAAGCTACCGAGCATGCAAATCCTGTAATAAGTGATAAAGCTGCCGCAATGCTCGGTGTTATTGCTTCTCGCAATGAAAAAGAGATTCAACCATTAAAAACTGCAATGATAGCCGCGTTGGACAAACTCTTTGCCGAGTTTGCCGATGGGTGTAAGCGCACAGACGCTGAATGGGGTTATCGGCCGGCAGGAAACGCCCTGGTTGCTATGGGGGCCGATGGCAAAGCTGTACTCGAGAGGTTTATGAATCAGACGAAAGATTTCAAGTTAGCCGAGCAGGCCTGGAAGGCCCTATACATCCGCCAAAAACCCGGCTGGTTCTGCCCGGTAACTGAAAAGGAAAACGAAGAAGCATTTAAGAAAAGGCCTGCCTGGCTAAATAAAACTGTAGAGAAGATCTAAACGCTGTCGTGTTTGACCTTAAAGTAAGAAATCTGGAAAAATTTATTTAGAAAGGAGACAAAATGAAGATTAGCAAAATGTTAATCCGAAACACTACTCTCCGAATAATTAGGTTGACTCTAATAGTTGGACTGATGTGCCTATGGAGCACCCGACAGATAATAGCTGCCGCCCAAAAGCCAATCACTTTGCCTGAGCAGATAATTGATTGCTACATCAGCACAGGTGACAACGATTGGCTGAGCGAGTGGTTGCCTATTGACTCGAAAGCATCTATGGAAGCTTCGTTCGATTTGCTCAAGGCATTGGGGATTCGGCGAATATATTGGCGAGGCTTGCAGGAAGCAGCCTGGCTGGAGACGATGCATGATCGCCAGGAGAACTGCAAATACTACAGCTTTTGGCAGTGGGACCGGCAGCTATACAAGAGGCTCGAACCTGATAAACTGGCTGTCAAGACAGCGCATAAGCGTGGCATGGAAATTTGGGGTGTCGGCTCGCTGGCTGATTTTGGCGGCCCGGCTGACTCACCATGTTTTAATGATTACCCGCATAATTCTGAGGCAAAATTCCGTCTAAAGCATCCTGAATGGGTGCCGACCGACAAGTATGGCATCCTCAAACAAAATGGGCCGGTCGAGTTCGCTTATCACCAGGCGAGGAAAACAGTAATTGATCTTTACATCAAGCACACCAAAGATGCAGGCTATGATGGGGTGACATTTCTTACGTATAATGAGAATTTCAGCACTCGTTTCCAGGACGAATTTGGTTACAACGAACCAGTCGTTAAAGATTTCAAAAAACGATACGGCATTGACATTCGAACCGAACCATTTAATCGCGGCGCCAGCCGATTCGACTGGTATCGTTTGCGGGGTGAATATGTAACACAATTTCTGGCTGAATTGAAACAGCAGCTTGCCCCGCTTGGTGTTAAACTTGGCGTTGTCATCAGCTCCTTTCAGCCTCACTATCCCCAGCCTTGGAATGTATCGGACATAATGCTTACCTTCGGCCATATCTATATGGACCTCGAAACCTGGGTGCAACAGGGAATAGTCGATGAGCTTGAGGCCTATGGTTATTGCAGCTCAGATGGTCAAATGAAAACTATAAAGGATCTGCTCTGGATGAGTCGCAAGACTAAGACGGGTGTCTCGCTTATCACTTCCTCACCGTTTGCGCCAATGTGGAAAGAGGTCCAGGACCGCACACGCACAATTATTGCACTTGGTCCGGATGAGATGTATCTGGACTATTGGAACATTCCCGATCAGCCTCTGTCAGTTCTCAAAGATGGAAATGAACTTATGAAAATGAAAGCCCTCTCCCAGATTATCTATGGCAAGTCCAAGGCAGAGGTTGCTGATATTGCTCCGTTAGCGTCCCATTCGAACCTGCTTATCCGTCGAATGGCGCTAAAATCGTTGGGCAAAACAAAGGACCCCAATGCTGTACCGATTATCGAGAGGGGACTTGAAGATTCTGAAAATTGTGTCCGCTGTGTTGCCGCATTAGCACTAAGGGATATAAGCGGCCGGCAAAGCACTGCAAAACTTCTGGCAACAGTAGATAAATATGCTACTCACCCGTTGTGTGAGATTGTGGTTCAGACTCTGCCAAGCGTCCGGCCGGCTCCACAGGCTGAGCTGGTTGAAGCAGTCAACAACAGCACCAACCCTACGGTCCGAACGGTTGTCATGCGTGCTCTGGTGACTATGGCTAATATCGATTTGATTGAAACATTTACTGCCGGCCTGAAAGATTCGGAACGGTACGTTCGGTATGCGGCGGCGATGGCATTAGGTAATATTCACAATTCTCCTCAGGCCGTTGAAGTTCTAATCGAAGCCACAAAGCACGAGGACCCTGTGGTTTCCGACCGCGCAGCGGTCTCACTGGGACAAATCGCTTCACAAAATAGAGATGACATCCGACCTCTTCGACCCCAAATACTCACAGCTTTGGAAACGCTCTTTGACAAACTCGGTGACGGCTGCAACCGAGTTGACGCCGATTGGGGCTATCGTTCGGTCGGCAATGCCTTGCTGGCTATGGGGCAAGAAGGCGAAGCTGTACTTGAGAAATTTATGGACCAAAAAAGCGACCGCCGGCTGGCAGAGCAGGCCTGGAAAGTCTTGTATATTCGCCAGAACAACAACACCTTTTCAGAAATAACTGAAAAGGAAAACGAACAGGCTTTCAAGAAAAGGCCTGATTGGTTAAACAAGGCCGGTAAGATATAAATATTGAAGGGACCAAGTTAAATGTCTGTGGAATTAGCTCTGATCGAACAGATGCGTGAATTCGAGACGCCGCTTGTCGCAGAAGCTATGGGTGCTATGGGCTGTAAGGAACCCGAAAAGTACTACACCGGAAGTGACATAAAGCTGCTTACCGAAATCTCAGAGCCAATGGTCGGCGCGGCACTTACTTTGGTTGCAGATACCAGCACGCCCGGAAATAAAGGCGATGCCAACGACCTCTGGAAGGCTTACGAGATGATAAAAGAATCAAAACTGCCGGTTGTTGTGGTTGTAAAGGCAATAGGCTCTCGACCTAAACACGAATGTATGCTCGGCGACGGAATGGCAAAAATCCTAAAGGCAAGCGGCAGCTCCGGCCTAATCACTGATGGCGGCGCAAGAGATATAGAAAACATCAACAAAGTTGGATATACGGTGTTTGGCTGCGGGACCGTTGCAAACCACGTGGGTACTAATTATAAAATCTCGAAGGAACCAATAATTATCTCCGGCGTTTCCTTTACCACAGCAGACCTTATCCACGGCGACAGGGACGGCATCGTCATCGTGCCTGAAATCTACCACAAACATATCGTGGAAGTCTGCACAAGGGCTCGTGATGTCGAGACCAGGGTGCATCTGTTTTGGCGACGCACGAATAAAACACTCGCCGAAAAACGCAAATTTGTAACAAGAATGTTCAAAGAACACTATGAAAAATGCAGGCAGCTTTTCGAAAACCGATAATTAGACACTATGGAGAATTGTATGAAGATAGTTTTTCTCGACGAAACAACGGTTACATTAAATGACATTGACTTTTCGCCTTTGCAATGTTTGGGCGAATATATAGGCTATGACAATTCCACTATAGAGCAGACCTTAGAGCGTGCAGTCGATGCCGATATTGTGATAGTCAACAAAGTGCTGATAACCAAACACATACTGGAAGAATTAAACAACCTGAAATTGATAGCCGTTATTGCAACAGGTTACAATAATGTCGATATCCAGGCCGCCGGGAATAAAAATATCAGGGTATGTAATGTTACCGGCTACGCCGCAACAACTGTCCCTCAGCACACCTTTGGGCTAATTCTAAATCTGGCGACTAAAGCTTATCAATATCATACCGACGTTGCAGCAGGAAAATGGCAGCAGGCCTCGTCTTTTACACTGCTCACTTACCCGACATTTGAGCTTGCAGGCAAAACCATAGGGATTATCGGCTTCGGCGTAATCGGCAGAGGTGTCGCAAAAATCGCCGAAGGATTCGGTATGAAAGTTTTGGCCTATGACATTTCCGAAATAAAAAATAGTCAATATAAAAAATCAGACCTTGATGTCCTTCTGCGAAACTCTGATGTTATCACGATACACTGTCCGTTAACTGAGAAAACGAAAAATCTTATCGAAGAAAAGGCTATCTCAAAGATGAAAAAAACGGCCATACTGATAAATACCGCTCGAGGCGGCATTGTCGATGAGCAGGCCCTTGCTGATGCTCTTAACTCGGGCCGATTAGCCGGTGCAGGTGTTGACGTGCTTACAAAAGAGCCGCCGAAGGAGGGTAATATCCTCTTGAGTGCAAAAAACATAATTGTAACACCTCATTCAGCCTGGTCCACAGTACAGGCAAGACAAAGACTTGTCGATGAAACCGCTGCAAACATCAAGGCCTTTATCGAAGGGCAGCCAAGAAATATTGTTGTATAAAAAAGGAGTTGCTGCAAATGAAGGGCAGGCATTTAAACCAGGCAAAATCGGTCGAAAACCCAACCGGCGTTGTGCGAAAAACTTTATCCTATAACAATGAAGCAATGTTATGTCACTTCCTGCTGAAACAGGGAGCAAAAATACCACTGCACAATCACCGAGCAACACAAATCGGCTATATCGTAAAGGGCAAGGCGAAATTTTTAGCTGAAAAGCCCGAAGACCAGTTCGAAGCAGCCGCCGGCGACTCGTACGTTTTCAGCCCGTATGTAAAACACGGAACAATAGCTTTAGAGGAAACCGAATACGTCGAGGTCTTCGTGCCTGCAAGAGACGAATACAAGGATTTCTGATTTTATGATATCACTTTGAACTTTGTAAAAGCCAACAGTCTGAAAACTCTGCCAAATCGCTCTCATCCACCCGGCCGGAGAAATCAATATCGCTCCGGCTACAATCATTTACGGCACTGCAGCCCTCTTTGAGCCAGTAATCCGCAAAGAAAGCAAAGTCGATAAAATCAACTCCATCGGGGCATAAAAAATCTGCTGCCAGGAACTCAAAATACAATCCTGGGTAGCTCACGCCATCTTTACAAAGTCTCCATATATCTTGGCGCCCGTTGTCATCCTCGGCCACAAAGTCCCAGCCCGCAGAAATAAAAGTCGTCAATGACATCATCTCGGAAGTACTCTTTCCCGCTACACCCGGCGGATCAGGGGCAATATTGCCAATCCCGCTTATCGAACCGGCTATCTGAGAATCCCAAAAGCAGCCGGAATACACCGAACTAAACGAACTATACCCGGCAAGACCGCCTCTATCCGACGTCCCGCCAACCTCACAGGCAGGGTAACAATTTGTTACATCCCCTGTGTTATATCCTGCCAGACCACCTAACTTATTCGTGCCATTGACATCGCCGAGAGCGTAACAATTCAGGACCAACCCCGAATAATTTTTACCCAAAAGCCCCCTGCTGAACTGCTCAGGGTAACGACACTCGTATCGGCAAAACAATTATTGACATCTCCGTAACGATGGTCACCGATAAGGCCTCCTACAGCGTCAGAGCCTTGAACACTTCCTGTTGCATAACAGTTATATACCCCACCGCTTTCGCTTCGACCTATCAATCCACCAATCTGATAAATCTCTCCGACAACGTTGACATCCGCACTACACATCAAAACGGCCCCTCCCTGATTGCGACCAATCATTCCTCCGACGTAACTGCCGGCCGAAACCTTACCCGAAACGTGACAGTTGCTTATCCGGCCGAGATTGTAACCTGCAACACATCCGACATAGCTGCCCTGCACTGAATTTACATCCGCATCTTCGATCGTAATATCAAGTACCCTGCCAACATCATCGACGTACCCGAATAACCCGACATAATCCACATCATCAGCCGAGTAGTTGAAGTTGCTGATTATATGATTGTTGCCGTCAAAACCCCCTTGAACCTATCCACCGATGTGCCGATTATATTGAACTTCTCTCCCTCATAGCCCAGAAGGTTGATGTCCTCAACCAGAACAAAGTGCTTATCCCAGTCATTTATGTCTTCGCCAATCGAATTCAAATCCACCGCAGTGGCAATACGAAATGGGCTCCTCGGCTCTCCCGTCCCTCCGCTGTAGCCGCCCCCGAAACACAACCCTGCGAAAAATAGACAGATTAATGTTATGCGCAACCGGCTGACCTGCTCCATCACCTCGACTCCTTTGTTCAACCTTAATTAAACTGTCTGTCTTTTTTTCCTGCAAACAGACAGGCACTACATCATTAACAATTTTAGAAACTGCACCTTTTATCATTCTTATATCAAGTCAGACCGCGAAAGTCGAGTCCAATTCAATACATTACGAGACCAGACCTGATGCCATATTCGGCCCCAGACACTCACCTGCCAGGGAATGTTTAAAAAGGGTAGGTAATGTGTGAACTGCCCGGTAGCCTTACCGCAATGAGGACAATACTAATGGAGAGGATTAATGGGCTTGAAGCATCTTATGCAGATAGGTGTTCCGTCACCTTGTTCTTCCACGATATTTCTTTTTTCCGTGGATTCTGTTTTCATTTCGATTGATCTCTAACATAATAATATACAACACAATACCTATGGCGCTCAGCGAGAGGTTATAATGCCCCACAAGTTCAAACTATGCGGATAGTACTACTTGCTGCGACCCAAAACGCACCTTGGCCTGTCCAATAAGGTAGAAACTGCCGGTAATGCAGATTAAATCCTCTTTGTCAACCGCACTTGCTGCCAGCCGAAGCGCTTCGCCAAGGCTCGAAGCCGTCTGACACATCTTGCCGGATATCTGCGAGTACATATCTGCCAGCTCACTCGGCGGCATAGCCTTCGGTGAATTGCTTCTGGTAAAAATTGCCTTATCTGCACCATACCGCAACTGCTCCAACATCCCCTTGACATCTTTGTCGCTATTACAGCCAAATATCACGACCATAGAGTCATAAGGTATGTTCTGACCTATAGCATGAATCAAGGCTTTTATGCTCGCTGCATTGTGAGCGGCGTCTATCATTATGCGAGGGTCGTCACATATCATTTCCATTCGCCCGGCCAGGGATACCTTATCTAAACCTGCTATTGCTTTATCGTTATCTATCTGGAAACCAGCCAATTTGAGCTTGTCCAGAAGTGCAAGCGCCAGCCCACAGTTAATTGCCTGGTGCTTTCCGTGCAAAGGTACGCGTAAATGCTCAAATTTACTGGTTGGTGTCGTCAGGCAAACTCTGTTGTGTGGACCACATTCACGTGATGTTTCGAAACGGTAAGAAAAATCAATATCCCTGCCGGTTACACACAAAGATGCTTTAACTGCACCGGCTGCAGAGCCTAATACACGCATCGCTTCCGGCTCCTGCTGGACCGTTACAGCCGGGACGCCACGCTTAAAAATACCTGCTTTTTCTTTTGCAATACTGTCAATTGTATTTCCCAATTGCTGCTGGTGGTCGATGCTTAGGCTGGTTATGCCCACAACTATGGGTTTTATCACATTAGTACTATCCAGTCTGCCGCCCAGGCCCGTTTCAATTATGGCAATATCGGTCTTGACGTCCGCAAAGTACATAAAAGCAAGTGCAGTCATTATCTCAAAAAAGGTCGGGTGTTCAGTCTTTGCCACCTTTTCGACAGGAGCATATACCCTATTCATAAGCCCAAGCATGTGCGAGTCGGTAATCATTGCTGAGTCCACCATTATCCGCTCATGGAGATTAACCAGGTGTGGCGATGTATATAGGCCGACCTTGTAGCCGTTCGATTCGAGCATTTTGGCCAGCATTGCTGCCGTTGAGCCCTTACCTTTTGTACCACCTATGTGGACTGTATCAATTTTGTCGTGTGGATTGCCCAGCAGAGATAGCAGCTTTTTCATCCTGCTTAGGTTGAACGTCTTGACGTTATAGCCCAAATACTGCTGACGTTCGTAGTCAGTCCTCTGGCACAGATACTCAATCGCGTCTTTATATCTGCGAAAATGCCTGGCAGATTTGACTCTGCCAACGCGGGAAGTACTTCTTTTTGTGCGCAAACCGGAACTGGACTTTGATGATTTAGCCATAAGTAATGTAATATACCATTCTATAACTTAAACGTCAATACAGATATATCCAAAAGGCCGGCTGAATACGACATATTTACATAACTTCCGCTCAATAAAGAAGTTAAAAAAAATATATTATTGCCAACTGCAAAAAAACAGTATTTATCATAAGATAATACAAACTTGCAATCAGTTTAGCTTATATATTGACCGATTTATGGTTAAAAAATGACGTAACTATTTATTTAACAATATGTTCTGTAACACAAAAAGTTCAATAAAACCAGTCATCCGCCGCAGGCGGATTCGGCAATTTTGCATTTTACGTCTTTGTTTTTGCATTCTCAAACTGGCCGCCGGTCAGTTTGAGCAAAATAAGGTGGGATTCTTAAAAAACTCAGGATTTTGACAATACCTGGGAACGTGAAAGGTCGAAGAATTAAATACGAAGATATAACATTGTGATTCATCTTGCCGTTTGCTTCCCAATTGATTTGTGTGTATAATACAACCTGCACTTAAGACAAGCTGGTTACATTAGGTTACTGTCAAAACCAATAAGTTCGAAAGGATAAACATGTCCAACGGATATCAGGCCACCACAAAGGTATACCCCACAGAAGAGGCTGGGACGCTGAGTATTACCGATATGCTTGAGTACTTTGAACAGCGAGGTGCAATGCGTGTATCGGACCTTCACATCAAAATCGGCGCGCCTCCGACATACCGCATCGACGGCAACCTCGTAAAACTCAAAGGCATAACCGTTACCGAAGAGATGGCAAAGCATTTGATTTATCCGCTCTTAAGTGATGAGAACCTCGAGAAATTCCAGGCCCAGCACAGTGTTGACTGCTCCTATCGTCTCGGCTCAATACAGTTTCGAATCAACATTTTTAAGGAAAACGATGGTATATGTGCCGCAATTCGAGCATTGTCGATGGATATTCCGTTACTCGAAGATATCGGATTTCCTAACACTGCCTGGGAAGATGTCATTCAGCGAAAGCATGGCCTGGTTTTGCTCACCGGAATAACCGGAGCCGGCAAATCCACAACAATAGCCTCGCTGATAAACCAGATAAGCCAAACCAGGGCCTGCCGAATAATCACGGTAGAAGATCCAATAGAGTATGTCTTCCCGCAGAAACATTCTATAGTCTCGCAGCGTGAGATAGGTCGTGATGTAAAATCCTTTGTGGATGGCCTAAGGTCAATGCTTCGTGAGGACCCGGACATAATATTCGTCGGTGAAATGAGAGACCCCGAGACAATTGCTATGACGCTTATGGCAGCTGAAACCGGACACCTCGTCTTCTCTACGCTGCACACAAGAGATGTTGCCGGCACAGTAACGCGAATACTCGATTACTTCCCTGCTGGCAGACAAAGCGAAGTACGAAATCAGCTATCACTCGGCCTGGCTTACATCATAAGCCAGAAGCTCATACCTAAAAAAGACGGAACGGGCAGAGTCGTAGCTATGGAGGTCTTGAACAACAACTATGCCTGTGCCAATCTCATTCGAACCGGCAAGATAGAGCAGATGTACTCCCAGCTTCAGACCAAGACAAAAAACAGACCCACTGAGAAAATGATAACAATGGAAAAACACCTGGCCATGCTTGTTAAGGCCGACGAGATAGACCTTTTAGAGGCAAAAAAGTGGGCCAACAACATAAACTGCTTCGTTGACGCTATGAAGCAGGTCTAACGAATGACAATACAATTCTATTGTCCAAACTGCGGTGCCTTAATCGCTTTTGACAGAAAGCATATCGGAGAACAGGCCCATTGTACGACCTGCGACCAGCATTTCATCATCCCCTCCAAAGACTTCGAAAAGCCCAGGAAAGTTAAGCTGCAGCCTGAAAAACCAGAACCAATTATCGGCTTTTATCGTTCGGCGCTTCTGGATAGCTGGAAGTTATTCTTCGACCGTGAAAATACGACATCTCTTGTTTTTGTTGCTGCAGTAGTTTCTTTCAGATTCTTCTTAGTTGAATTTTGCTGCCTTGGCAGTCTCATCCACTTTGTCCTCTGGGGCTGGCTTTTTGGATTTTAC
>JAFGRL010000073.1 GCA_016935195.1 Sedimentisphaerales bacterium | reverse complement strand
TCCTTTGCTCCCCCCCCCCCCCCCCCCCACAGTAATTATTTGGAAATGGTATGTTTGCTGTGCCGCTGTGCCAACTTTACCGCTTTACCCGTCCGCTGCCGAAGAAAATAAAGCTTTGCACGCCTTGTCTTTCCGCTTCGAATCGGCTGGATATCCAGCACGAAAGGGGAATGAAGCGGAAAAATTCGCTCCACACCTTCGTTATTGACGATTCGCCGTACAGTGAAAGTTTCATTGATGCCGCGGCCTTTACGTGCAATCACCGTACCGGAAAATATCTGAACACGCTCTTTGTTGCCTTCTTTGATTCGGCACCGCACATCAACGGTATCGCCTATTTCAAAATTTGGCGTATCTTTTTTAAGGCTATTAGCTTCAACAGCATCGAGTAATTCGGTCTTCACTGATTTATCTCCTTTAACCTGGTTTCAAAGCAGAGCTTAGGGCTTACCATAGTGCCGTATTTCTCAAGTTACTCGACTATCAGAGATTGAGATTGCTTCATCGCTAAAGCTCCTCGCAATGACACCCACTATTTTATCTGTGACAGACTAATAGGTCAAGCCTGCAACAAGTTCTCTAAACTGCCCGTCTAATTGGACTGCTGCATATTAACAGATACGCCTCTTGAAGACAAGTATTTTCTCATCCCAGCTCTGTTTTGGCCCAGGGCTGTTAAATTTCACCAATTTCCCTGCACCATAATCACCTGTTCGATCTGCGGATAACTCACTAAACAAGCAGAAGTCCCTTTTCTATTTACCTTGCAGCAAATCAGGTCGGTTCTTTTTTGTGCGTTCAATCGCCTGTTGCTGCCTCCATTTGGCTATCCTTTCATGGTCTCCGCTTAAAAGAACGCCCGGAACCTTCATATCCCGAAAAACCTCAGGCCTGGTGTACTGGGGGTATTCCAAAAGGCCTTTAGTGAACGAATCTTCACTTGCAGAATCTTCGTCTCCCAGAACACCCGGCAGCAATCTCACAACTGCTTCGACGACAACCATAGCCGCTAATTCACCGCCACTGAGCACATAATCACCTATCGATACCTGCTCGCCGCCGAGCCCTACACGAATTCGCTCATCAAATCCCTCATATCTGCCGCAAATCATTATCAGCCGGGTTGCCCCGCTCAGTTCAATCGCCTTTTTCTGATTAAATTTCTCACCCTGAGGCGTCAAGAGAATAACCCTGCCTTTGCTCTTTGAGAGCTTCCGGACGTGCTCGAAACAATCAAAGACGGGCCCGGGCATCATCACCATACCCGGTCCGCCGCCGTATGGCTTATCATCGACCTTCCTGTAACTATTGGTGGTAAATTCCCTGATGTCGGTAAGAACAATCTCTACCACACCATTATCCTGCGCCCTTTTGAGTATGGAACAGTTAAGGGGCGATTCAAACATCTGCGGAAAAAGCGTAAGAATGTCAATTCTCATCGGCTTTTTCATTTTGTTGTTTTTCTTCGGCAGGCTTTTCTTTCTCCTCAGAAACCTGCGTTTTTTCAGCCTTATCTTCAGCTTTTGCCTCAGCTTTAGCTTCCTTTTCAGTCTTGGCCTTAGCTTCTTCCTCAGCCTTAGCCTGCGTCTCTGCCTTGGCCTTAGCTTCTTCCTTAGCTTTAGCTTCCTTCTCAGCCTTAGTCTTAGCTTCTTCCTCTGCTTTGGCTTGCGTCTCTGCCGCTTTTTGTGCCGCTATTTTCTCAGTCTCTGTAAAAAGCCTGCCTTTGGCGTGCGCTGCTGCCCTGGCACGTGCCATCTTTACTGCTTTTTGTTCAGCATATTTATGCTTTATACCCTGCCGAAGCAGTATTTGAGAGATAGTATCCGACGGTATGGCACCCTTATCGAGCCAATATTGAACCCTCTCGCGATTTAACACAACCTGCTTGGCCGGGTCTTTTTCAATAGGGTCATAATGGCCTAATTTCTCAAGGATTCTCCCGTCCCGCGGTGCGCGCGACTCTATTGCATTAATCCTGAAAAAAGGCCTATGCCTTCTGCCAATCCTCGCCATTCTGATTTTTACTGCCATACTTTTTCCTTTCTTTTGCTAATATGCTTAATTCCCGTGAAATGCCCGTTGCATCTCACGAAACTCGTTTGCGGTATAATGTATATCCGTTGATAAAGATTGCCAGATTCGCAGGGTCGATTCTGGCATCTGCGGCAATTCTTTGCACCTGCTCATCTGTTAAATCGGCTGCATTTTCTTTTTCCAAAGGTGTCATTATAGCTACAGCTCTTTGCCACTGCTCCAATTCACTTTCTGTAGGGGCAACCAGCATAGCCAGTTCACTGCTGCCTTTATTGTCCTTAAATTGATGCCTTATCATGCTGCCGAATCTGTCGCCGACAAACCCAGCCGCTTTTTCAAGATATTGCTCAATCGGAAGTTTTTGCCTTATCACCTCTTTATCTTGCCTTTTCTTCTTACAATTCTTTTTCGTTTGGAGCGCTGCTTTATTTTTTTGCCCGCTCCCATAGCTGCCCCAATCGCATCCATATTAAGCCCGCCGCTAAATAGGTTTTTAAGCCCCCCAAGCCTGCCGCCACTAAAGGCCTTCATCATATCCCTGCTTCGCTTAAACGTCTTAACAAGGCCGGAAACATCATTCGGCCCAACTCCCGCACCTGCAGCTATCCTTCGGCGCCTCGATGAATCGATGATATCCGGCTGGCGCCTCTCGCCAAGAGTCATCGAATGCACAATTCCCTCCATCCGCTGCAAATCCGCACCATCAAAATCAATATCATCAAGCTTACCGCTCATCCCGGGCATCATCTTGAGCATATCACGCATACCGCCCATTTTCTTAACTGCTTCAAGTTGTTTAAGAAAATCATCAAAGCCGAAGCTGCCCTTGGCCATTTTCTTCTGGAGCTTAACAGCTTCATCAGCCTCGAAATGCTCCTGGGCCTTTTCCACCAAACTTACAACATCACCCATACCCAATATCCTGCTTGCCATACGGTCGGGGTGGAATTCTTCGAGTTTGTCGAGCTTTTCGCCAACACCTACGAACTTTATGGGTTTACCTGTAACGGCTTTGATACTAAGGGCTGCTCCGCCGCGTGCATCGCCATCAAGCTTTGTGAGAATCACACCGTCAAGTTCAAGCCTCTCGTTAAATTCACTGGCCGAGTTGACGGCATCCTGGCCGGTCATAGCATCACATACCAAATAAATCTGGTGAGGATTGACCGCCTTGGCCACATCAGCTACCTCCGTCATCATTTCCTTATCTATGTGCAGCCTGCCGGCGGTGTCGAGCACTACAACGTCATACCCGTTATTTTGTGCGTGTCTTACTGCATTGACGGCAACCTTAATGGAATTTTTGCTATCCTGTGTATATACATCGATATTTAATTGTTCACCAAGCAATACTAATTGCTCAACAGCAGCAGGACGCCGCAGGTCATCAGCCACCAGAAGAGGCTTCTTGTTATTGGCAACTAAGTACTTGCCTAATTTGGCAGCGGTGGTTGTTTTACCGCCACCCTGCAGCCCGGCCAGCATGATTATAGTAGGTCCTGGTGATACAAAATATATGCTGCTGTCAACCGGCCCCATTAGCTTCGTCAATTTGTCGTTGACGATTTTTATCATAACCTGCCCGGGATGCAGGCTTTTTATAACCTCTGCCCCCATTGCTGCTTCTTTGACATCTTTACAGAACTGTTTGACAACGGTGTAGCTAACATCTGCCTCGAGAAGTGCCTTGCGAACGTCGCGCATCGCATCTGCCACGTTCGCCTCGGTAATCCTGCCTCGGCCGGACAGGGATTTGAAGACAGTATTGAATTTTTCAGTCAATGACTCAAACACGTTTTCGACCTGTATTACTAATTTTGGATACCTCGCACCAAGGGATTTCCAATACGCGGGGTAAAAACCATCTTGTGCTCACCTAATCACCGACAACCAGCAGCTTAGATTAGTTTAAAACAGCTCGGACGTGTTTGCAAGGCCAAACTTCACAGCATCAGCCGGTTTGCTATCATTTACCAAAACATCACAGCCCCTGCTTTTCAGTCTGCAATTTCAGTTTGCCGTTTGATATTGGGATCGGAAAAAACATCTATCTCGTCTCGGCTTGTAGTCGAAAACTCTGAGATAATGGCACCTTCAGGACCCCCCTGGAACCAGTGCCAGGTATTTGGTTCCAAAGTGTATTGCTGACCCGGAGCCAGTTGAACCTCATGCCAGACGGTGTAGTATTGTTCACTTCCCTTCGGTGGAGAGCATTTAGGATTTTGTGTTTTCGGGCCCTCGACGTAAAGATATACTTTTCCCCATCTGCAGCGAAATGTTTCCTCTTTGCCCGCCTGGCCCCCAGCCGGAGGGTGACGGTGCTGTGGGCAAGTCTGTCCGGGGAAAAGAATAAGCTCCTTTGCACAGCAACGGGCTGTATTAAGATAAACAACAAGCTGTAAACCCGTATTTTGAATATCATTCAATCCGAGGTCAGCTACCTCAACATTTTTGGCCTCTTCCGGCGTAATAACAATATGGGCACGCTTTAAATATCCAAGGGTTCTCTCGACGATTTTTTCGTACTCGGCTCTTTCAATCATTTCTCATTCACCTTACATAATATAAGCTGTTACTAAAAGTGTCTTGCCTGAGCTTATGGAAACTATTTTTCTGCCACAGCTAAATCGATGGATGTCATTGCGAGCAGAGCGAAGCAATCTCAATCCCTCGAAACAGCAAGATTGCTTCGTCGCTGTTGCTCCTCGCAATGACAACTCATCAAGTCATGAGCAACAAACTACTAGTTTGTCATATTAGGATCTAAGCGGCGATCTGTCAACGATTACAAGCAGCTATTAACAGAGCACAATTTCTTGACTCGGGCTTAAAGAACCAGTAAGCTTTGGCAAAGATTACGGATGTATTAGCATAACCTGCAAATTCAAGTTTTTACAAAGGAAAGGATTTGAGATGTTCACAGCTATTGTTGATGTAAGAGCAAGACAGATACTCGATTCCCGCGGAAATCCCACCGTTGAAGTCGATGTACTGCTCGAAGATGGTTCATTCGGCAGAGCGGCGGTTCCTTCCGGTGCCAGTACCGGTGCACACGAGGCGGTAGAATTGCGTGACTCGCGTGCCAAGCGATATATGGGCAAGGGTGTAGCCGGTGCAGTCAAAAATGTCAATGAGACAATTGCCCCTGAAATTCTGGGTATGGATGCTACGCTGCAGGAAGAAGTCGACCAGCTTATGATTGAGCTAGACGGAACAGCTAATAAAGGCAAACTCGGTGCAAATGCAATATTGGGTGTTTCTTTGGCTGTGGCAAAAGCTGCGGCAGAATCTGTGGGCCTGGCTTTATATCGTTATTTAGGAGGCTGTAATGCAAACATCCTGCCGGTGCCTATGATGAACATTCTCAACGGCGGCAAGCACGCTGACAACAACGTGGATTTCCAGGAATTTATGATTATGCCCATTGGCGCAAAGGATTTTCCTGATGCTCTGAGAATGGGGGCAGAGACCTTTCATACGTTAAAAAAAGTTCTGTCGGCAAAAGGGTATTCTACAAGCGTCGGCGACGAGGGTGGCTTTGCACCTTCACTAAAGAGCAATGAAGAGGCTTTGGAACTGGTTATGGAAGCGATTAAAAAGGCCGGTTATAAAAGCGGCAAGGACATAGCTATTGCTCTGGACCCTGCTGCAAGTGAGATGTTTGATACTAAAACAAAGTCGTACAAATTCTTTAAGTCTGCTCCAAAAAAGAAGGTCTCGTCCGATGCAATGGTAAACCACTGGGCTAAGTGGATTGAAAAATATCCGATTATCTCCATTGAGGACGGCCTGGCCGAGGATGACTGGGCAGGATGGACGAAACTTAATGGTAAAATTGGTGATAAGGTGCAACTGGTCGGCGATGATTTGTTTGTTACAAATACCAAAAGACTTGCTAAGGGGATTAAGCTCGATTGTGCCAATTCAATTCTGATAAAACTCAATCAAATCGGAACTTTGACTGAGACGTTTGAGGCAATAAATATGGCAAAAAGGGCAGGCTGGACGGCTGTTATTAGTCATCGAAGCGGTGAGACCGAGGACTGCACAATTGCAGATCTGGCAGTAGCATCCGGGGTTGGACAGATAAAGACCGGCTCAGTGTGCCGGACCGATAGAATATGCAAGTACAATCAGCTTTTGAGAATTCACGAAGACCTTGGCTCAGCAGCAAAATATGCAGGCTTTATGTTTGTCTAAGCAGTTATCATTAAAGAGCAATGCAGAATATTGTCCGAGCTTTCCTGTTTACCGTTTTTTTTGGCATCGGAGCAGCAGCCTTGGGCTGTGCGATTCTTGCCGAAGAGATGCTCAATTACTACAGGAACAGGCAACTTTTGGCTGCCACAAACGAATGCCTTGACCGATTGAAATCGTTAAATACCGACTATGATATTCTGCTCGAGCGGTTTGAAGATGACCCGAACATATACGAGCGCATAGGACCTGCTACATTAGGGACAAGGCCGGCTGATGCGAACGCAGTCTATCCCAAAGTCAGGGCTGAGCACTTAGACGCTGCCAGAAAGGCACTTATAGAGAATAATCAACAGCACTACCACGATTTGGCTATCCCGCGATGGCTTGAGCGCTGTAATGAGCTTTATCACAGGATTGTACTATTCTGCAGCGGCGCTGTACTGATAATTATTTCCTTTGCCTGCTTCGGGACCATTCGCCGAAAGAGCCAGGCCAACAACCAGCTCACTCAAATCGCAGAAGATTAAGGACCGCCTGGTCATCGAATTTACGTACAGGCTCCTGACTAACAATTATGTGGCCTTTACACTTGTAAATTTTTTTGAAAAAAACACACGAAATTTTAGAACCATATTGTGCTGCTGCCGTATTGAATAACGAAGAAAGAATTGAGCTCCTCCTTCTTAGAAAATAATGGTCATTAACCAGTTTTGGCAGCGCTTTTGAGGCAGCGCTGCCTTTTCTATAGATTGGCAACCAACCACCGTAAATTGCGATAAATCCAAAACGCTCACTTCAGGCATAGACGACTGCTACTGAAAGAGTTTATTCCAGCCCCTTTGCTTCCTGTCCTGCCAGCAACGTTTGTGATAGACATAGCTTATTATAAGGGGCAGAACCGATGTAGCTTCTGCATAGACCATCTGCTCGCTGGCTTCGTCAACCTTTCCCCAAGAACGGGCTTCTCTAAGTGTGGAGCCTGAACAGGCTCCGTCTCTGGCGTCGGCAACGGTAATCTGCACGGCATATTTGTGCATCTGCACAGCTTGGCCGAGAACTTCGGCACAGACAACCGTATCCTGTGCGAAGTTTTTGGGAACTCCTCCGCCAATTATAAATAGTCCTGAGGTTGGTGAATTGATTTTGATTTTTGTCAGCTCTCTGAAATCTTTGACCGAGTCAATGGACACGTGGGAATCCGGATTCTCAGCCTGGTGTTTTACTAAGCCGAATCCTGCACTGGAATCTGAAAAGGCCGGGCAAAATATGGGGACATTGTTTTCATAAGCTGACAAAACAAGAGAATCGCTTTTTTTTGAATCTGTGGTTAGAAACCTGCCCATTTCCCTGATAAATTCTCTTGAGGAATAAGAACGAGCTGGTAATGAATCGGCTATTTGCCTGATAGTGTCATCGCATATCTGTAGTTGTTGTTCATCGATAAAAGTATCGTATATTCTGTCGATGTACAGTTCACGCAATTGCCTGTCATCTGCCAGGGCTGTACCTTTATAATGATGAAAACCCAAGGCTTCAAAAAAATCCATATCAACTATTGTCGCACCGGTGGCTACGATGACATCGACCATATTGTGTCGGACCATATCGATGTAGATTTGCATACAGCCCGCTGCATTTGTGCTGCCGGCAATACATAACATTATCGTGCAGTTATCGTCGCTTATCATTTGATTGAAGATTTCCGCTGCTCTTGCTGTTTCTCTGGCGGTAAAGGACATATCTTTCATTGCCTCTATTATCTTAGTTGAATCAAACGACTTTACGTCGATGTGTTTAACCGGCTCTTTAAGGAAATCCTTCTTCTTCATTTTGAATCTCCGAACTTGTAGCTTAAAAATTTATATATTAGTTTTGCAGTTAGAAAATCCGGTGCTTTATTTGTCTTTGCGGGGCATAACTCTACTACGTCGAAGCCAACCACTTCTTTTTTCGTACAGAGAAGCTTCAATAAAGCCAGGACGTCGTACCAAAGCAATCCTCCAGGCTCAGGCGTTCCGGTCGAAGGCATTATCGACGGGTCAAAGACATCCATATCTATTGTTACATAGACCTTAGGTGTCGTCAGCCTGGCGATGGCCTTTGCAGACCAATCTTTCGTGTTGTGGATGTCTTTACAAAAGAATACTCTGTCGTTATCAAGAAATTCTTTTTCACTGACGTCCATACTTCTTATGCCCACTTGCACAATAGGACATATCTCTTTTATCCTGGCCATAACACAGGCATGGCTGAACTTCGAGTCTTCAAATTCATCTCTTAAATCAGCGTGAGCATCAAGCTGCAAGACAGTGAGGTCTTTATAAATTTTCGAGTGGGCTTTGACTGAGCCGATGCTGACTGTATGCTCGCCGCCGATTACAACCACAAATTTATCTCTTTCGAGCCACTTACCGGCTCTTTCTTCGACTGCTGCGACAATTTCCTGTGGCTCTCTAAGCCCTTCAATCCTTCCATCAGTATATATGCCCTTTTTATACACCTGTGAATCAGTTTCGATGTCATAGAGCTCCATATGGGCTGAGGCTTCAATGATTGCATCTGGTCCTTTCTCTGAGCCTTTAATCCAGGTGCTCGTTTTGTCATAGACAACGGGAATAATAACAATATTTGCATTTTGCGGCCGGGAGTATTGCTCAGGCAAATGTCCGAAACTTCCCTTATTGTTCATAGGAAAATCCTCAATTGCCGAGTCAGTCTAACAGGAACATTGCTATTGCAACGGTTGTGGCCCAAAGGTCTTTTTTGCCGCGTGCGGTCTGCGTAACGTTTGACGTTCTGATTATTAATCCACTTGTTTTATAAACCTGTTCCTTTTCAGACCAGGCCTTGTTGGGATCAACCTCAAAGCCCAGTGTAGTACCGAGCATACCTGCTGCAAGGTCTTCGGCCATATCCGCAGCCTCCTGCTGATTCATTCCGTAACCGTGCACTTCGCTGAGATATCCCCAGTTGGTTTTGTCTTTTGGTACAGCAATACCGACCGAGCTTGCAACCAGTCTTCCATATTCGTTTGTATCTGCTTTTGCCATAACGCAGTAACATATCTGTCCGGGTATGAGTTTTTTTAGACCGTTCTCTCGACTGATGACCTTACATTTAGGCGGCAGAATCGAAGAGACCTGAACCAAATTCTGCTGGGCTACCCCAGCCTGCCTTAAAGCTTCCTCGAAAGATTTGAGCTGATACTTGTGGTAACCTACCCCCTTTGTCAGAAAGACTTTTGTTGGAAGAAGTTTATCCATTTTATTCTCCGTTTCAGTTTATACATCGGTTTATCTGTCAATTTCGTATCATTGAATCAGCTAAAGATAGCGATTCTTCAATCAAAGTCAAATAATATTACCCTCTATCAAAAATGAAGTATTAGCAATTATGAAACTGCTGGTCGGTTGTTATAAGCTGCCGCTTGGATTGACGGCCGATTGTTATTAGGCTAACATACACTTCGTGCATACAAAAACCGAATCGATAAATATACTTGGCATCGAAACAAGCTGCGATGAGACCGCTGCCGCAGTTGTAGCCAATGGGAATGTTGTCAAATCTTCCGTAGTTGCTTCACAGGGTAAACTTCACGAAAAATACGGCGGCGTTGTTCCCGAGATTGCTTCGCGTGCTCATATCGAGAACATATATCCGGTTGTAGCCGAGGCAATCGAAAAATCCGGTATCGAAAGTGAGGATATTGATGCCATTGCCGTTGCGAATCAGCCGGGTTTGACCATCGCACTTATGGTCGGGGTTACTGCTGCTAAAACCCTTGCTCTGGTTTGGGAAAAACCATTGATTGCAATCAATCATTTGCACGCCCATATGCAGTCAGCGATTTTAACTACTGGCGATTTTGAGTTACCTGCCGCAGCTTTAATAGTCTCTGGTGGCCACACCAGCGTTTATAACTATCGCCGTCCTTTGGATCCAAAACTTCTCGGTGCCACGATTGACGATGCTGCCGGCGAGGCATTCGACAAAGTCGCTATTATTTTGAAACTGCCTTATCCCGGCGGCCCCGAAATAGAAAAAATCGCAAAAGAAGGAAATCCTCAGGCGATAAATTTCCCGCGCTCTATGCTTGGGCCCGACTCGCTGGACTTTTCATTTAGCGGAATCAAAACTGCTGTGCTTTATTACTGCCATGGCCAGGATATGAAGGGCAAAAATCTTATTGATTCAATGTCCCGGCGGCAAATTGCCGATGTTGCAGCTTCATTTCAGGCGGCAGTTGTCGATGTCTTATTAGAGAAAACAAGACGCGCTGCAGAGAAGATTAACGCAAGAACAATCCTCGTTGGCGGCGGCGTGGCTTCTAATGAAAATCTTCGAGCCGGCCTGCGGGCTATGTGTGAAAGTTCAAGCCCACCGAAAAAACTGCTTATCGCACCAAAACATTATTGCACAGACAATGCTGTTATGGTAGCTTCGCTGGCGTATCATAAATTCAAGGCCAGGGCTTTCGCAGACCTCTCACTCGAACCCGAGGCATCAGGCTAAAATATGAAGGTTATTGATAAAATTCCAAAGCTTTCGACAAGACCGGCAGATGCCCATAAAGGTAACTTCGGAAAAGTCTGCATAATAGCAGGCAGCTTCGGGATGAGTGGCGCAGCCGCTCTGGCAGGCCGAGCTGCCCTGCGAGCCGGCGCAGGCCTTGTCCGTGTGGCAACACCCAAGAGTGTCCTTGCCATAGTTGCCTCCATTGAGCCTTCATTTACCACAATAGCTCTGCCCGAGGATGCCGCCGGCCTAATATCCGCAAGAGCTTTAAATATTATTCTCGATGCCGTCAATGATAATGATTGTGTAGCGTTTGGCCCCGGCATTGGTGTCAGTCCTGCCCTTCGGTCGGTTTTGATGTCACTGCTCGGCCAGGAAAAATTACGCCTGCTCATAGATGCTGACGGCCTTAATAACCTGGCCAAAATCAAGGGTTGGCCGGTTAGATTGAAAGCAGAATTGATATTGACACCTCACCCCGGTGAGCTGAAAAGATTATGGTCCGGGCTTTTTAGAGAGCCTGTCTCCGCCAAACGTCAGAACCAGGCAGCGAAGTTAGCTCAGCATACGAATAGTACAGTTGTCTTAAAAGGGGCCGGAACTGTTGTTACCGACGGACAAAAAATTTATATCAACAACACCGGCAATCCCGGAATGGCCACAGCGGGCTCCGGCGATGTATTAACCGGTGTTATAACAGCTCTTATGGGGCAGGGTCTGAATAATTTTGATGCCGCAGTATTGGGTGTCTATGTTCACGGCCTGGCGGGGGATATTGCATCTGAAAGAACAGGCCAGGTAAGCTTGATTGCAACTGATATAATACAGGCCCTGCCTGATGCTTTTAAGAAGATTTAGAACTTGTAATGCTCTGTTGAAAACCATTGAAACCCTCATCTCGAGCGAAGCCGAGAAATCTATTAAAATGGCTCGGCCAAAAGGCTCTTTGTATTCGAGTCAGGTTTTGCGTAGAGTGCCTAAGTTAAATCCTGCTTTATAGTTTAAACTGTCTTTGTGTATGAACCTTTTTGACCCATTCGGGTCGGTTGGCAAAGGCCTGGTCATACTCCTCTTCGGTATATACAGAAAAGCCGCGACCCTTTTGTCTTAGATGCAGAACCTTCCAGGCCTGCTCGGCTAATTTAAAGTCTTTGGTCTGGTTCATAAACTTCTCAAGCACAGCTTGGCCCTCTGCTCCCATAGCAACCAAGGCATTGCCAACGGGCCGATAGCCCCACTCGGCATCTTTTCGCTTACAATCACTCCCGAGTTTGGCAAAGAGTTTGTCCAGCGCAGCTATCATCTTAACTCTCAATGGCTCAAGCTCATCTTCATTACGAGCAGCAATAACACCGAGCATTGTGGCTGCTTTATCACTTATTACAGGATTTGTATGCTCGGTTGCTTTTATAAGAATCTCCGCTGCCTTTGTGCTTTTTCTTATATTTCCCAGACCCTCTGCGGCATAATAACCTGCGCACTGACAGGAATCGTCAAGAGCCTTTTCGAATACAGGGACAAGCTCTTTTGTTGCCATACCCGCCAAGGTCCTCGTTGCAACCTTTCTTACCACAGGATTGTTGCTGGTTGTAGCTGAGTTTATAAGAAGCTCGCGAGGTATTGGCTTTATAGCCAATAATGTCGAATGAGCGACTTCAGCTAACGGATGGCAGGTGTATTTATCGAGAGCCTGGAGTATCTTTTCAGCACTTTTTGGCCCGTGCACGTTCCTGAGAGCGAAACCAGCTATGCATCTTACGCCATTTTCAGTATCGGCCAGACCTTTTTCTATAATAGGTACTGCATTTGCATCGCCGATCTTACCAAGGGCATTGAGTGCAAGCCTTCGCATAATGATATTCTTATTCTTAGCCAACGGCGCAATATCTTTTAGTTCTGCCTTTGTTTTGCCAACGATAATTTGTGACAGAACCTTCATCTGCATAAGTTCATCCGGGCCTTTCAAGGCAGATAAAGGCTGCTCAGCAATGCCGCAGCGGTCGAGATAACTCTCATCCTTGGCTAACATACTGCAGACAGCAAGACCTGGTTCGGTATGTGCAGGGGGACTGGATGTTGTTATTGTAACATGGGTGTTAGTGCCATTGGCCAGTTCTGCAATAGATAAGGACACATCATCGTCACTGGCATCAACAAGGAGCTCATCTACGATTTGCTCCTGTATCCAGCGTGGGTAGTCCATAGTAATCAGCCCGGCTGTCCTGAATATCTGGCCCCAGGGCCAGCGTCTGGGAAGCTTTGGTGCATCAGAGCTGATGTGCATGCCAAGCTTAATGTTGTTCTTATCGAGTTTTCTTTTTAGCTCTCGTAGGAATCTTGATACATATTCGCCGCGAAGGTCATACCAGTTCTGACGATTAAATGGCTCGGTTCGGATGTCAGGGCCGTAACGGCGTTTGAATTCTTTAACGACAGGCTCATTGTAGCCGAACTGGTCCTGGTAGTTCATTCCGAAGTTTTCAGCATAAGTTAGAAAGTCTATTCCGTCATAACCGGCTTCCTTGGCCAATTTGACGTGCAGGTCTATAATGGCCTTTCTGGCTTCGGCGTACTCGAGTACAATCGGGCCGTTCTGCCCGATGACACCATACTTATCGACTGGCACCCATTCGGGATTTTCGATACGCAGCTTAGACTCCACCGTAGATGGATAGCTGCCACCTATCGTGTCGGCTGCTCCTCGGAAATCGAAAATGTTTCCGGTTCCCCAGATTTCCATGCCCCGCTTATGAGCAGCCTCGACAGCTAAACGGTCAGGGTCAACTTCTTTATAAAGCCGGTCTATCCAATCGTAAAAGCTGTAAGCACGACAGTTTTCTTTACGCATAACCATATCGGCCAGAAAGACCGCTTCTTCCAGGCCACGCCAGTAAACACGCCGTGTCCCGAGTGCTTTGAGAAAATCAAAAGTCGCCTCAATGGATTCTTTTGAGTCAATCGGAAGAGATTGGCCTAACCAGTGATTATCACCGGTACTTATATAATGGTCGAACTTCTGTTTCTGCTCAGCCTGAGCCGGGCCAAGCAACATAGAAGCTGCAAAAACTGCCAAAACCAGACTTGTCGCGTGAAACACTCTTGTCCTTTCCATAATCGTCCCCTTTCCAAATTGCTCCCAATAAAATTAGACTGAATGAACAGAATGCTAATTCAAATCTCCGTTTGACTCAAGTTTAATTTTTAAAGTTATACAAGAGCTTTTTGGTTTTTAGCTGGAATAAAAAACACCGGCTATTATAATACGCAATCTCTAAACCAAGGGAAAAAATGGAGGCAAATATGTCCGAGGAAGCCATGCGGCCTGTGAAACTTTTTGGTCGTTCCACCAAATATAGCATCGAACCTCTGCACAAACAGGGTAAAACTTATATCGGCATAGACATAGGCTCAACCAGCAGTGATGTAATCGTGCTTGACGAAGCCGGCAAAATTATCTTTTCTGACTATAAACGCACGAAGGGAAGACCAATAGAGACCGTAGCCGAACAACTCGGTAGTCTTTTTGAGCTTATCAATCCTCAAAATGTTGAGTTCGCTGCTGTAACCGGCTCGGCGGGACGATTTTTGGCTAAGCTCCTTGATCTTATCTTCATAAACGAAGTTCCTGCCCAGGCAGCGGCTGTCTGTCATCTGTATCCGCAGTTTTCGCACGCAAGTATAATCGAGATGGGTGGCCAGGACAACAAATTGATATTTGTCACAACCGAGCAAAGCAGAGTCCGAGTACGCGACTTTACGTTAAATACAGTCTGTGCTGCAGGAACAGGTTCTTTCCTTGATCAGCAGGCACAAAGGCTCGGTATTAACATTGAAGGGGAGTTCGCCGAATTAGCTCTGCAGAGCAGGAATGTTCCGCGGATGGCAGGACGCTGTTCGGTTTTTGCTAAAACAGATATGATTCATCTTCAACAGCAGGCTACCCCCAACTGTGACATCATTGCAGGGCTTTGCCTTGCACTGGCGAGAAATCTAAAAAGCAATCTTGGCAGTGGCCGAAAGTTCAATAAACCTATTGTCTTTACCGGCGGTGTAGCCGCCAATCAAGGCGTCGTCCGCGCTATGGAGAAGGTTTTTAAACTGGCCGAAGGTGAGCTTTTTGTACCCCAGGAACATCTCTTTACAGGTGCCATCGGTGCTGTACTTGTAGCTAAGAACAGAGCAGCTAACCAGGATACATCAAGCCAAATTGAGCCGGCTAAAATTGAAGAGTACCTGCAACAAAGAGGAACCGCACTTCAAAAGGCACCCCAGCGTGAGCCTTTAGCCGAGCCGACCTTGCCGCCTCCGAAGAGTGTAGTATATGAAGAATTGCTTGAGGAGGCTTCGGAGCCAATTGACGCATACCTGGGTGTAGATGTCGGCTCGATTAGTACGAATGTGGCCGTGATAGATAAACAAAGACGGGTACTTACCAAAGCATATCTTATGACAGCAGGCAAGCCCTTAGAGGCAGTGCGCGAAGGACTGGATATTGTCGGCAAGAAGGTTCTAGGCAAAGTAAATATCCTTGGAGCAGCCACTACCGGTTCTGGCAGATATCTGACAGGCGATTTCATAGGGGCCGACATAGTTATAAATGAGATAACCGCTCAGGCGGCAGGTGCAGCAATAGTAAATCCTAAGGTTGATACGATATTCGAGATTGGTGGCCAGGATAGCAAATATATCTCCCTGAAAAATGGGGTTGTGGTTGATTTTGAGATGAATCACGCCTGTGCTGCGGGGACAGGGTCATTTCTTGAGGAGCAGGCGCAGCGGCTGGGTATAAACATCGATGAAGAATTTGCCGATTTGGCATTTAAGAGCAAGTCCCCCATAAAACTTGGAGAGCGATGTACGGTTTTTATGGAGTCCGATTTGCTCAGCTATCAGCAGCAGGGAGCTCAGGTTGGCGACCTCGTTGCCGGCCTTAGCTATTCAATCGTTGCAAATTATTTAAACCGTGTTGTTGGCCGGCGTAAGATCGGGGACAACATCTGCTTTCAGGGCGGAACGGCTTTTAACAAGGCGGTTTGGGCTGCCTTTGAAAAAGTAACCGGAAAACCGATAATGGTCCCTGACCATCATGAAGTTACCGGAGCAATTGGAGCCGCTGCAATAGCTTCAGAGCATATGGAAAAACTCGCCAAAGAAAAGGATGAACCGATCGAAAGAACATTCAGTGGTTTTGAGAATCTTGTTTCTATTGAATACACAGTGGAATCTTTTACCTGCGAACACTGCCCAAATCACTGCGAGGTAAAAAAAGTTCAACTGCTTGATTCTGAACCTCTTTTCTACGGCTCACGATGTGACAGATACAACTTAAAGAAAAAAACACAGACCAAAAAAGGATTCGGAGCATTTGAGTATCGTCACGCAAAGCTGCTTCAATGTGCTGGATTGGCTGACGACAAAAGCCCCGCCGACACATCAAAGGGCAGCATAGGTATTCCGATGGCATTAATTTATTGGCAGCTTCTGCCTTTGTTTGCGCAGTTCTTTAAATCGCTCGGTTTCAAGATAATCCTTTCCGGAAAAACCGACAAAAAAATCATACGAATGGGTGTTGAAAATGTCATCGCACAGCTTTGTTTTCCTGTCAAAGTTGCTTACGGTCATATCGCCGAGTTGATTGATAAAAAGGTCGATTATATCTTTTTGCCAAGCGTTGTTTCAATGACGGTTAGTTACCCCGAGAACGAACACAATCAACTATGTCCCTACGTACAGTCCATAGGCTATCAGGCTCGCACAGCCTTTGCGGACAAACTTGGCCAAACGCAAATCCTTACAACTCCGATCCGCCTGGGCGATGGCGACAGATTATTGAGAAAAAGTTTCATTGAGCTTGGTAAGAAATTAAATGTTTCTGCCTTAGCGATTCGCAGGGCAATTAAACAGGCGTTTTCTGCACAAAAGAATTTCGATGAGGCGCTTAGGCAAAAGGGAAAAGAAATTTTAGATAGCCTCAGACCTGACCAGAAGCTGTTCGTATTGGTCAGCAGACCTTACAACGGCTGCGATGAAGGTGTTAATCTTCAGCTTCCCAAAAAGCTGGCTGAACTAGGTGTTGAAATCATGCCGATGGATATGCTTGAGCTGGGCTCGGCTCAGTTAGGAGACGAATGCCTGCACCGGCAGGTGTACTGGTCCTACGGTCAGGAAATTTTAAGGGCAGCAGAGATAATAAAGCGAGACCCGCGGCTTTTCGCTGTGTATCTTTCGAATTTTAGCTGTGGGCCCGACTCGTTTCTTATGACATTCTTTAAGGAAATAATGGGACATAAGCCTTCCCTGCAGCTTGAGCTTGACGAGCACTCCGCCGATGCCGGCGTGATTACCCGTCTTGAAGCATTTCTCGAGAGTCTGAAGAATTACCGTCCGAGTGAGCACAAAGAAGAAGTTACCGTTAAGACGTCCACTGTCAGGCAGGTAAGGAGAAACAGTACATTATACATCCCGTATATGGGTGACTCATCGTACGGTCTGGCCGGCTGTTTCAGGGGTTACGGTCAGCCGGCGGAGGTTATGCCTCTGGCCGATGATGCTGCCCTGTTACGGGGTCGTGCCTTTACCAGCGGCAAGGAGTGTCTTCCCTGTGCAATTACTGCAGGCGAGATGCTTAGCGTTGTCAACTCCAATGGCTTTGATCAGAGTGATTCGGCATTTTTCATGCCCAGTGCAGGCGGACCCTGCAGATTTGGTATGTACAATTGCCTGCATAAACTCATCCTAAGATATGCCGGCGCAGATGGCGTGCCTGTAATATCGCCTAATCAGGACAGCAGTTTCTATCGAGAGTTTGACAATAACATAAACGGTACTGGGTCAAGAGCATTTATGAGGGATGCCTGGATTTCAGTTGTAGGTATAGATTTGCTGCACAAGGTAATCCTTCGACTGCGTCCTTTAGCGGTTGAGCCAGGTTATGCTCAAGAAGTTTATGGCCAAGTGATTGAGCGATGGGTTAAGGCAGTTGAAAAACGCAGGAGCCTTTCAAATATGCGGGCTTTGATGGAATCCATCACTGATGAGCTTGCGGAAATCGAGCTGAACCGCAGCCTGAGAAAACCAAGAGTTGGAATAGTAGGAGAAATATACGTTCGCAGCCATCCCTTTGCGAATATGAATATCATTTCCCGGCTGGAAGAGCTCGGTGTTGTTTGCGATTTGGCTCCCCTGGCCGAGTGGATTTACTATACCAATTTCACACGGAAAATGATGGCAAAGTATCATAAGAAAGTGCAAAACCTTTTCACGAACACAATTGCCGACTACTTCCAGCATAAGATTGAAAGGATGCTGGCCGAGCCTCTTGAGAAAAGATTCGGACAGTTGGCAGAGCAACCAATACAACACGTTATAAAGCTGGCTGAGCCTTACATGCATTATTCTTTCCAGGGTGAGGCAATACTGACTATCGGCAAAACGATTGAGTATCACCATACCGGCTTCGGCGGTGTGGTCAACGTTATGCCTTTTGGCTGTATGCCTTCAACAGTCGTGAACACACAGACCAGACGTGTAAGTTCCGATTGCAATGATATGCCAATATTGAATCTTAGCTTCGACGGCCAGGAAGATGCGACACTGACCACACGACTTGAAGCCTTTGTCGAACAGGTTATGGCACATACCGATTCGTTGGTTGTGCGACAGGCGTGATGATAAGGAATAATGCGTTTGCAAACCAAAACAGAAAGGAGCAAGTTATGATTACAGAACAGAAGAAGAGAGCGTTACTGAGGGTTGTGTTGACATTTTGCTGTCTTGCAGGTGTTGCCGAGGCAAAGGCTAAAGAACCAATTGATGTTGGTAATAGAAGACAGCTTTTTATCGATGAAAAATTCATCGCTGAGAGTGAAAACATAACTCTTACTATGAACCCACCTGAGTATGCCGGTGTTGCTCTTGCGGGCGATAAACCGTGGGATGAAGGTTTTATGACAGGTTCAACTATTGTCGAGGACGGCGGAGTTTATAAGTTTTATTATAACGGCTTTGAGGGCCATACGTACGGGCGTAAGGGTGTTGATAATTTCTCCTGCCTGGCAGTTAGTAAAGATGGAATCGTCTGGGAAAAGCCGAATCTGGGTCAGGTCGAATATAAGGGATCTAAGGCAAATAACCTTCTCGCCCTCCCGGATATTCATCAGGTTACCATTGATCCCAAGGCCTCTGCCGATGCCCGTTACAAAGCCGTCACCCTGACGCGATATTCGATGACTGACAGCAGATCTGGTGTTTACCTTTACCAATCACCTGACGGAATCAACTGGAGCAGACCGGTTTATCTGCTGCCTCTTTGGCCAGATGGTGCTACACAGTTTTTTTATGACCACGATTTAAAAAAGTATGTAGCTTACATGCGTTCGTGGAATTATCCGACCTGGGAGAATAGACCTGAGGCGAAAGTCCACGACGAAAGCAAATGGCCACATGGCTTTCTGCGGACTGTCAGCCGCGTTGAGTTTGACGACTGCACAAAACCCTGGCCATTTACTCCTCTTAAAGAACCTTTCCATCTTTGGGGCAAAAACAAAATCGCAACTCCCAGCAAGGAATTCCCAGTAGTTCTGGAGGCCGATTTGAATGACCCGCCTTATAGCGATATTTACGGAGGGTATATTCATAAGTATCCCCGGGCTGCGAATGCGTACTTTGCTTTTTCCAGCATATACCAGCATTTCCCGGATGAGACCAAGAATGCCGGTCTGTTAGATATTCAGCTTTCGGTCAGCAGAGACGGCATTAAGTTCAACAGGTTGCGGTCACCTTATGTAGGGCTTGGATTGCCGGGCAGTGCCAGAGAGGGCCAGCTGTATACGGTGGTTGGCTTTATTCCCAGCGGCGACCAGATATTTCAGTATTTCACAGCTATGCCGGCAAATCACGGCCACATGCACAAAGAAGCGCATGGTGTCAAGCATACCAGTCACATATACCGCTACGTCCAAAGAGTCGATGGTTTTGTCTCGGCCGACGCTGCCTACACCGGCGGGACACTTACCACGCCAACCATAGTTTTTTCCGACAAGAACCTTATAGTTAACATCGATACCTCTGCAGTGGGTAAGGCTCAGATAGAGATTCTTGATGAAAATGGTAAGCCTATCGAAGGTTTTGACCTTGCTAATTGCGATACTATTATGGGCAACTTCCCGAATAAGATTGTCACCTGGCAAGGCAAGAGCGATTTAAGTGCTCTCATCGGCAAGCCTGTCAGACTTCGTTTTGTGATGAGAGCAGCCAAGCTGTATGCCTTTCAGTTTAAGACAATGGAAAATCTTTGGCGATGGCCGCTTTGATTTTTATGAAACGTAGTACTTTGTCGCAAATTAAATGATGGATGTCATTGCGAGCAGAGCGAAGCAATCTTAACCCGTCGAAATGGCGAGATTGCTTCGTCGCTAACGCTCCTCGCAATGACAGATG
>JAFGRL010000072.1 GCA_016935195.1 Sedimentisphaerales bacterium | reverse complement strand
CGCCGAATAACTGATAAAGCGTTTACCATCCTGACAGGGACAAGCGTTGTACTGCTTACATTGGTGCTGCTGGTTGTTCTTGGCCCTATGGTCTGGCGTGGCACAAAAGCTGTTATATTCAGAGATACGGTCGAATTTCGCAAAATGCAGCTTGACCTTTATAACAGGGGCAATCCTGCAAATCTTAAGGTTGAAAATGCTGAAACTGAGAGTTTTCGTAAAACTGTGTATGAAACGATAGATGATTTCAAACATGGTATTGATACCGAAGCGTTGGTGGATAAATCAAAACAAATTTATCGTCAACTTGGTAAGGAGCTGCGATATAAAGAAGTAACCGACGAAGAGTACCAGAGAATTCGTTCACTTGCGAGAGAGTTAAGAGACAGGCTGCAGACAGCCCTTGAAAGTAATGATAAAAAAGTAATAAAAGAAAACATCGACTATGTTTTGCAATATCGCTTGGATAATGATTTGGCCGATGCCGCTGCTGTTAAGTTTTTTACGTTAGCTGAAGATTTTTCACAATCTATCGAAAATATCGACCTGAATAAGCGACAGCAATATGCCAGCTCACTACAGCAAGTCGAAGAGATTGTCTTTCGTCTCTTAGGCCCTAAGCCAGGTGACCTGCTACCGGCTTTAACTATGGATCGATACGGTGCTACACGCTGGGACCTGGCACAAAAACTTCTGGACCAATTGCTATGGTCAGAAAAGTGGATTCAGAAAGAAGATGGTCAGCCGTTAGTTAAAATTCGAGTTTCAAGAGCAGAAGAATTTGCGGGGACAAAATTAGAGCCCCTTTTTGGATACGTTGAAAACAACCTCGACAAAATGCTGAAACCTGAATTTACAGTTTACTGGCAGTATTTTATCGATGACAGCACGCCAGGGCATTATTTTGGCGGTGTCGGGCCTGAGATTTTGGGTACATTATTGCTTACGCTTTTAGCAATGCTGTTTGTATTTCCGTTGGGAGTAATTTCGGCAGCCTATTTGGTGGAATGTGCATCGGATAATATTGCTGTCAGGATAATTCGTATGTCTATAAACACGCTTGCCGGTGTTCCAAGTATAGTTTTTGGACTGTTTGGCCTGGCGTTCTTCGTTTTGTTCTTCATCCCGCTTTTTGGAGGACCGTCCAAGCCATGCATCTTGGCAGCCTCTCTGACGTTGGCGGTATTAACTCTGCCGGTGATGATTAGGGCCAGCGAGGAGGCGATTCGTTCAGTCCCGCATAGCTACAAAGAAGCCTCTTTGGGACTCGGAGCAAGTGGATTCAGGACATTTATGAGAGTAACTTTTCCTGTTGCGTTGCCGGGAATCCTGACGGGTGTGATATTGAGCCTCAGCAGGGTTGCTGGGGAAACAGCCCCTATTTTGTTTACCGGAGCGGTTGCACTTGGACCTTTACCAAAATCGTTGTTTGACCCGACCATGACATTATCCTACGGCAGTTATGATATTGCAGTCGGAGACAGACTCGCAATGATGGTGCCGCATAATCAGTATGGTATGGTTGTAACGCTCGTTTTGCTTATACTTTGCCTCAATGCTATTGCAATTGTTCTGCGGGCAAGAGTATCCAGAAAGCTAAGAGGACAGTAAAACAACAAAGGGATTTAATTATAATGCAAAAAGGAAAAGATAAAATGCCAACATCCGCTTTGGAAAACCAAGCAAACATCGACCACATCAACTCTGTCGTGAGTTTGGGGCAAAAAGCAGGCTCTGGAATTAAGGAGAAAAAACCAGATTGCAAGTGTGCCGTAATAAAATCCGAGAACTTCAGTTTCTATTATGGCACCAAAGTTGGTGTCAAAGATATAACTATGGAGATTTACCCGTGCAGTGTGACTGCGATAATTGGTCCAAGCGGCTGCGGCAAAAGTACTTTCCTGCGAAGTGTCAACAGAATTAATGATCTTATCCCGCATACCCGCATTGAGGGCAGACTACTTGTAAACGGCCATAATGTATACGATAAGAGCATCAATCTGGTTAATCTCCGCCAGCAGGTCGGCATGGTGTTTCAAAAGCCGAATCCTTTTCCTAAAAGCATATTTGATAATGTTGCCTATGGCCCAGGATTGCAGGGAGTAAAAAAACGTTCTGCACTGCAACAAATTGTTGAAGAAAGTCTCAAAGCCGCCGCTTTATGGGATGAGGTAAAGGATGATTTAAAAAAATCAGCTTTGGCACTATCCGGCGGCCAGCAGCAGAGACTTTGCATCGCCCGTGCTTTAGCTACCAGGCCTAATATTATTTTGATGGACGAACCCTGTTCAGCTTTGGACCCGATAGCCACAGGTAAAATAGAAGATTTGATAGATAAGCTTCAAAATGACTATACAATCGTTATCGTTACCCACAATATGCAGCAGGCCGCAAGAGTTAGTGAAAGAACAGCTTTTTTCTGTCTGGGTGAGCTGATAGAATATGACTCAACAGCCAAGATATTCCGCAACCCCGGCAAAAAACAAACTGAGGATTATGTAACTGGAAGGTTTGGATAAAATGACCGAGCAAAAAAACAAGAGAATCTGGAAAGTTCGTACGGTAAAAAATTACCCGGAAGCACATAACCACTTGTTTATTGGACAGGTTCTTCAGTTAACTCAATCTTATGTTCGATTAGATTGTCGAACATATCACTTTGGCAGAACTATTAATAGTGCCAAGGACATCAGGGCCGGTGCTAAAGGTATAAGAATTTTACCATGGAATCGAATAGAACTTATTAACGAACTTCCCTCTTCTTTCGATTATTCTAAAGGTGAGCTTATCTCTAACAAAGATGGGAAAATAGCATTGAGTGACGGGAATATCGACTGCGTGCTATCATCTTCTTATGACAATAAATACTAAAAAGGGAGATTGTAAAAATGCCCAAACATCTACAACGAGAAATCGAAAATCTGAAAAAGAAATTACTGGCCTTAAGTGCAAAGGTGGAAACTTCGGTAAGAGACGCTACCTTGTCCATTGAGAAACGAGATGTTGATCTGGCTCAAAAAATAATAGACGATGATGTCAACATCGATAATACAGAAGTTGAGATCGAAGAGGATTGTTTGAAAGTCCTTGCACTGCATCAGCCGGTAGCTATTGACCTGCGTTTTATCGTCGCTGTATTGAAGATAAATAATGACCTTGAGCGAATCGGGGATTTGGCTGTAAACATCGCTGAGAGAGCAGTCTTTCTTGCGACTCAGCCTAAGATCAATATTTCAAGCGATTTGCTCGATATGGCT
>JAFGRL010000071.1 GCA_016935195.1 Sedimentisphaerales bacterium | reverse complement strand
GCATACAATTTTCCAGTTCCGATTGATTTTTTAATCTGGCGTGCTATTGGTACGTTGGTGAATGATCTTCAAGAACTTATCCAATCTAATGTGTGCGAGAATCGACCAGTTGTTCTCTTTAACGGACATGGGAATAATCGTGATTACCTGCCTTTAAATTGGTTGGATGTGTTAAAAAGTCTCGAGATTTCACCAAGGCAGCAGGCACGGTGGTCTTCAGCTTTTCGAAATACAATAGTGTGTCATAAATATAACTTGCGTTTCAGGTTGAAATCAAAACCCAGAGTGCTTAGGAGTGTATCTGTTGCTGAACTAAAAGTGAATGGTGGTGTAATCGAACTAGCCTACAAAGTTTTGCGAAAGGCTAAACGACTATTCTATTGATGATTTGTCGGCACTCATAACAGCTATTTGATCGCACTGGTTTTTATATTCGGTACATAAGCAGGTCAGAGATGCAAGCCGAGATGCTGCAGGACAGACCTTATGTGGGATCTTTTTGCCGGCCAGGTCTGTTGGGAAACACAGAATCTAAATTAGCCACAGAACCGGAATATGAAAGATATATCAATAATTATTGTGAACTGGAACACTTGTGATTACCTGCGGGATTGCCTACAGTCGGTGTACGAGCAGACGAAGGATATTTGCTTTGAGGTGATTGTAATCGATAATGCCTCGACTGATGGTTCTGCAACAATGGTCAAAGAAAAGTTTCCACAGACGATCTTGTTGGAGAACTCAGAAAACCGTGGTTTTGCGGCTGCTAATAATCAGGGCATGGTAATTGCCGATGGACGGTATGTTTTATTGTTGAATCCAGACACGATAGTCGTGGACAGAGCGATAAAGAAAACGATGGATTTTGCCGATTTGCATCCAGATGTAGGGATGGTAGGTTGCCAAGTGTTGGAAAACGAAACAAAAATTCAACGTACCTGCTTTGCTTTTCCATCACTGTGTAACCTAATATTGCAAAAGGCCGGTCTTCGTCGTCTTTTCCCTCGCTCTTGCTTTTTTGGCAGAGTGAATATGGGTTGGTGGGATCGTAAGACGGAAAGAGATGTGGATGTGGTGTCAGGTATGTTTATGCTTGTCAGGCATGAGGCAATCGAACAGGTTGGTCTAATGGATGAAGATTATTTCGTATATGCCGAAGAAACTGACTGGTGTTTTCGTTTCTGGCAGGCGGGCTGGAGGCGGGTATTTACTCCGGCGGGCAGGATTATACATCGCGACGGGGGCAATAAAAGTACCGACAACGCTAGAGTGAAAATGTACGTTCAATTACAAAAAAGTATGATGATATTTTACCGAAAAAATCGCGGTCTGTTCACATGGATGATAGCCAAAATCATATATAGCGTAGAAATGCTGGCAAGAACTGTTTTCTGGAAAATGGTGTCATTAATCCAAAATAAAGACAGAGCCCGTCTCGAGACACAACAGTCTTTGGCCGCCTTGAAATTTCACTTGTTTGGAATTGAGTCAGGCGAGTAATTCTATGGGGGAAAAACCTTTAATAATTAACATGGAATCAAACAGCCAAATTTCCTGTGAAGTGTACACTTCTTTTGAATCGATGGAAGGTATGCAACCAGAATGGGACCAGTATGTTATTGAAGTCGGCAGTGATATTTACATGTCATTCGACTGGTGCCGAATATGGTGGGAATACTATGGCAAAGGCAGAAGTTTACAAGTCTTTGTTTTTCGAACAGGTAAGGAATTGGTGGGACTGATTCCCGTATTTATTGAGCAGATACGACTTGGTCCGATATGGCTGCGAATAGCCAAGACAGTTGGGTCTGACTTCACTATATGTATGGTTAATCCTCCGGTTCGCCCTCAATTTGCTGGAGTGATTTTTAAAAGCCTGATAGAAAATCTTATAAATACCCATAATTGTGATGCTGTGTGGTTTGGGCCTCTTGCTGGAACATATGAGCCGATAACAGCCCTACATCATGCTTGTGATGAATTGGCTGGATTAGCGGTAATATCACAAGATGTTATACGAGGACCGTTTACAATTTTTACGTTGCCGAACACTTTTGACGAATACCTAAGCTCTCTGGATAAGCGTTATCGCGGCAATTACAAGCGAGATATGAACCTTTTGACTAAAACATTTGAGGTTAAAGAAGATGTCATTACCGATGAGGCTCAGGCGGCGTTGGAATTTGGCAAGTTTGAGCAAATGCATAAGTTGCAATGGCAGGCTGAAGGCAAGTTAGGGCATTTTGATGACTGGCCGCAGGCGTTGGAATTCAATGCATCTCTCGCACAGGCACAGGCAAAACGAGGACGTTTACGACTTGTGCGATTATTTGCTGATAATATTGTGGTTTCTTATCAGTTATCATATGCATTTGGAGATTGCTATTATTGGCGTCTGCCGGCTCGATTGAATGGAGACGAATGGGGACGCTATGCTCTGGGACGTATCGGCTTGGTAAAAATGATAGAGGCAGCTATTGGGGAGGGCATCCGAAGAATTGAAGCTGGCGCAGGTCACTACGATTATAAGATAAAACATGGAGGTGTCGAATACCAACTGCGTGCCATTTTGATAGTGAAGAACCGTTTGTCAAGCCGCTTGCGAG
>JAFGRL010000070.1 GCA_016935195.1 Sedimentisphaerales bacterium | reverse complement strand
TTCGAGAAGACCTCGCTAAAACAAGCACTTACGGGAAACTATTATACTTTTAAAGAGCAACTAAACTATAACCAACTGTCCTTATTCTAGTTATAATGGGACAGTACTGATGCAAAATTCAAAAATTACAAAAGAAGGCACCAAACACAAGCAAGCCAAGCGCGAATGATAAGTGCATAAGTTGCTTATGTTTTATGTTCTTTTTGATTTTTAATATGTCATTTTGCATTTTACCCCCTAAGGGGTTAATTTTTAATCTTTGATTTTTGTCTGTAAAAGCGTTTTTTTACACTCAGTTGCGCTGTAGCATTAAGATGCAGCAATCTGCCATTTTAGTCCTCTGCTGTAATACGACCCTCTTGCAAAAAGACACCCAAGGCCTATTAAAATAAAGCAGGCCGGCTCCGGTACAGTCAGGGCTTTGATACAAAAATTTGCTGTCTGGTCATAATCATAAAGGTCTAACCAGTTCGAGCCGGACAGATAATAACTTTGCCCCGGACCCGAAGCCGATTCAACTACTATTCCCGCTGCCAACTGCTGATTGTCCAACAGGGTCTCGACCCCTGATGTTCTATCAAAGGCCATGCCGCCGCCCGAAAGCTCCAGAAAAATATAGAAATCATTACCTTGTTTGAGAGGCACCAAATCGTCTAAGTCAATGGTATGAAAGCCTCTGTGTTCGATGAAACCCGAACAGCCAGCCAGTTCCAGTTGCAGCTGGCCGTTTGTAAAGCTGTCGTAGATTGTTGCTGTGTAACTCACATCGTCCAAAGCAGTGTAAAAACTAACTGACTTTAGAAGCTCATCCTGTTTGGCATTGAAAACATTAAATGCCTCACTTGCAGATGACATTGTATCACGCCAGCCGTGATAGTCGTGATAGTAAATGTTGCGGTATGTATTCAACTCGACATTCTGAAATGAAACAGCACCCATCTGAGGGTGTTGGCAGCAGTGCTTATCATAATAGGAGACCCAGAAACAACCGTCACCGTTCCAGGTATCTGACCAGCTGTTTTTGCAAAGCCACGCTCCTTTTTGCGCCGCCTGAGTTATTTTATCATCGTCCCATCCTACAATCGCCACCGAATGGTTGGGAGCAAAACTTTCACTTTGCGGCTGATAGAATGTGCCGTCACCGTAGGAAAAATACTTTGAACTCCAGCCGATAGCCGTGGCGATTGCACCTTCGTTTTGGATCGTGTTTTTGATGACGCCGATATTGCTTAGGTTGTCCCCTGCATTATACCACTGTATATCGCGAACATAGTAGTAGTGATAGTTCTGGTTGTATCTGTCTGGTGCAGTGGTATATGACTGGCCGTCAATATCCCTGACCGCCCCTTCGCCACGGGCAAGATAAGCCGATGCTACCAGGTAATCCCCCCCGTAGTGTACTGTAAGGCCACCGCCTGAAGGAGGATTTCGGTCATCGTTGTTGTGCTGATTGAAGCCGTTCCACCAATCGAGATGGTACTCTGCCAGGTCCGGCTCACCACTTTCGCCTGCCCCTGTCCAGTTGCCTGTTACGAGTAGATTGCTTTCAATAGATGCCATTGTGCCGTGACACCAGCAAGTGCCTCCGGACTGACTCTTTACGCTTGTAACGCAGTCATCGTCTCTCAAGTCGTACGAATCAGCCTTTGTTGTGCCTGTACAGAGCAGCAAGATAATGCTCGCAGCGGCACATTTATACCAAAATTGTCTATGGCCGGTTTTCAAAATGATGAGTCTCCTCATTTTATTGACTGCCGTCAACATACGCTTTGTGTAAATGCAGCAGAAAATACCATCTTGACAGCAGATAATTATTATACCATTTAAACATTACTATGCCAAGCGATATTCCCATTGTGATGACTAATTTTTGAGAGGTTTTTCGGTGTAAAGCAGATGTTTAGGATGTAAAGAACAAATCAAGCTTATCTGTCCTGGTTAACTTCTTTTATGAGCTTTGCCAGCAAGGCACACATCTCAGGGTCGGCTTTCTGGGCCTGTGCAATTTTTGCACAGGCGTGCATGACGGTGGTGTGGTCTCTGCCGCCTAAATGACCCCCGATTTCCTCAAGGCTGTGTTTTGTGAGATTTCGAGCCAAATACATACAGATTTGCCTCGGGCCGGTTATGCTTTGACTGCGTCTTTTGCTTTGTAAGTCAGCGAGTCGAACCTCGAAATGGTTAGTTACCACGTCAATTATATCGCTGATACTTATGTGTTTTATTGGCGCTCCAATTTTTCCTTGCAGTGCTGTCTGCGCCAATTCAAGTGTAATCGGCCTGGCCATAGTAGTTGCAACAGCGTAGATAGAAGTAAGGGCCCCTTCAATCTCTCTGATATTTGCATAGATCTTATGAGCTATATACTCAGCTATCTCATCTGATATATCTATACCACGAATATGTGCCTTTTTCTGAACGATTGCAACCCTTGTTTCGTAGCCGGGCGGGTCGATTCCGGCAACCAGTCCCCAGTTGAACCTGCTTATTAGTCGCTGCTCAAGAGACGGTATCTCAGAAGGCGGGCTGTCGGCACTTAAAATGATTTGCTTGCCGTTGTTGTAGAGAGCATTGAATGTATGGAAGAATTCTTCCTGGCTTTGCTCCCTTTCGCTGAGGAACTGGACATCATCAATCACTAACGCATCTACAGATCGAAACTGGCTTTGGAAACCGGCTAAGCTTCCTCTTTCGATGGCACTGATAAATTTGTTAATAAATCCCTCGCAGCTTAAGAACTGAATCACGGGCCTGTTGGATTTTTCTCCGGCTTCTGTGCAAACTGCCTGTAGAAGATGCGTTTTGCCCAGGCCGCTGTTACCGTAGAGAAAAAGCGGGTTGTAGGTCCTGCCGAGCGAATGGCTGATAGCCACGCAGCTTGCATGTGCAAGCCGGTTGCTCGGGCCAACAACAAAATTATCAAACGTGTAGTCAGGGTGTAATTTGATTGGAAAACCCAAACGAGGTGGGCGATTTTCAACTTTTTCTTGCCGCTGGACCCTGAAATCAACCGTAACCAAATGACCGGTAATTTGCTGAGCCGCCTGGGTGAAACTTTGTTTGCAATTGTGTTCCAAAAACTGGGCCGTTGCTTCATCGGGACAGCCTATCTCAAGCAACCCGCCATTAAAGTGCACAGCATTGAGCTTCTCGAACCACCTGCGGATGTTGGCAGGGTCAAGTGATTTTGCTCGCTCAACAATGTCTGTGAAAATATTCTCAACTTCCAAAGTTGCCAGTCTCTTACTCCTGCTACGTCTTTGCCCCTTTATACAGCTTTTGCAGCGTCGAAAGACAACAGCTTACAACAAAAAAACAATTCACCAGCCACTATACTTATGTTCAAAGTTGTTTGAAAATTGGAACCGACCTCCGCTGCTATATCAATTCCTATGACAGGCAGTTTGAGTAATCTACCTTAACAAAATCAAATTTGTCAAATAAAAAACATTCATCTTTGAGCAAAAAGGAAAATTTATAAGCGCGATTGAAGAAACAAAGCGAAAATCAGCATACTTGAAATTTTCCCAAATCTCTGTACCATCGGTTCAATGTCGTAATCAGAGAAACTTCAAAAGGAAACATTATGGGAATCTTTACCAAAACCACCGATTACATTAGAGGTAAGCTGGGTAAAACACGAAAGAAGATTAGCAGTTCGTTTTCCTCGATACTTAGCCTCGGCAGAACTATTGACGAAGGTTTGCTTGAGCAACTGGAAGAGACGCTGATAAGTGACGATATTGGTGTTGAGACCACGGATAAGCTCATATCGGACTTGAGAGCCGCCTACAGTGGCCGACAAATTGCCGTTACAGATGATATCCTCCCGTTTCTTAAGGAACACATCAAGAACTACTGGCCCGACCGAGACAGGCAGCTTAACCTGGCCGCTGCCAGCCCTACCGTCATACTTGTCGCCGGCGTCAACGGCTCCGGGAAAACCACAAGTATAGCCAAGCTCGCTTATATGCTGCACAAAGATGGTAAAAAGGTAATTGTTGCTGCCTGCGACACTTTCCGTGCCGCCGCTGTTGAGCAGTTGACCATCTGGGCCGAGCGTATCGGAGTAGAGATAATAAAGCAGTCTCGAGGATCAGACCCTGCCGCTGTAGCTTTTGACGCCTGCCAAGCGGCTCTGGCACGAAAGGCGGATTTTTTGATACTCGATACCGCCGGCAGACTGCATACGCAAAAAGATTTAATGAAAGAGCTTACAAAAATTCGTAACGTAACTGCCCGCAAGATTGCCGGCTCTCCCAGCGAGGTTCTACTCGTTCTCGATGCTACCACCGGCCAAAACGCCATTGCTCAGGCCAAAATGTTCACCAAGGCCATCGACGTTACAGGGATATTCTTAGCAAAACTTGACGGCACAGCCCGCGGCGGAATAGTCATAGCAATAAAAGACCAGCTCGACATACCTGTCAAGTTCGTCGGCTTAGGTGAAAAAACCGAAGATATAGCAGAGTTTCAACCGGAAACTTTTGTTGAGGCTCTATTCAACTAACATCAAAACTCAGTTAGCCCGCCGATTCATTCGGCTGGTTCTGGTTATCATCCCAACCTTTTCGAGGAATCTATGGAAAGGGGCGTGGCAATCTCAATCTGCTGTACGCCATCCGTTGATTACTTTTCCCCTTGTTTTTAAAAATGAGACCAATTTGCACGATTGTTCCATATATCCGGCCTTCTTTGTTGTCTGTATTTGATATAATGACTGTAATCTTCAATAAGGTCTTTTACTTCATCATTCAATAAACCAATTTGCTTGAAAAACTGAGTCAATTCCTCTGGAGTTGCGATATTTTCTAAACCACAATGACGTAGATTCTTCCATTCCACTATTCGTTCGTTAGGCAGAGCCTGGGGAATTATGTCTCCTCCCAAAATATGAAGAACATAGTCCAACTCTGTAAACGTATACAATTTGCTTTCAGTTACAATCCTTTCACATTCTTCGTCATGTATACCAATCCTTTTTAATAGACGTAATGTCTGATCCTTTATTTTTTCCTTCTCATCGTATGAATAACCTCCCCATCGACCACTTCTTTTTACAAGGCCTAAAGTTGATAATGCCATTATTGTTGACAAATCCTGAAGTTCCCTTATTGTACTTTTTGCTTCTTTAATAACTTCTCTTGTCTCTGCTTCAAAACCAGCCTTCCCAAATTTAAGTTTTGATATTTTGTTCAAGTTAGCAAAAAACAAAAAAACTACAGATATAATTACCATTAGCCACATTGCTTGATAACTTTTTATAAAACCAAAACATATAGCAGATAAAAACGCAACCAGAGCCATTAATATTAAAAAGTTATTTTTTGTTAAGTTTTTCTTCATTTCATTGGCCAGCCGCAGGGGGACGTCTTACCTTACAAGAACTCTCATTCGTATCAGTTACCCAGTTTTGTACTCTGGCTATACAGCCGTCGCAATCGTATCCGTCTACACAACTGCAATTCTGACAGTAGCAACAGCCGCTGCAGAGTCCGTCGCTGTCTACACAGGTGTGACCATCCCAGTAGCAGCATCCCGAGCAATTTGGCGGCATAGTGGCCGCACGGCGGGCACGAACAGTGATTTGAACTTGTCAAAGAGCGAGTACGGATTTATTCCCTCTATTATAACAGCGTGAAAAAGCATTGTGGATTGTTTGACAAACCTGCTTTCTACGAATGCCTGACTTTTTCTTAGGCATTCGAATAAAGCCAAAAACAAAATAATTCAGTTTTTACTTCTTTTCGCTTTTGGGAACAAGCTGCCAATGCTTATAGATAAGCCCAAAAT
>JAFGRL010000069.1 GCA_016935195.1 Sedimentisphaerales bacterium | reverse complement strand
CAATTTGAGGGATTGTCGGAGAAATGTCTGGCAGCGTAAATAATAATTTTAACTTTTTTGGTTCCGGCTACGCCGGGTTAGGTATTAGGACTGGCAAAATCTAAATATGGAAAGAGTATAACAGAAAAAGGACTACGACAAGTGGCCGACGTTTTAGCTTTCAAAGCGTCTTAAAGATTTAGGTAAAATTTGGATACCAAAAACGTGTAGCAAAGAATAATAAGATGTTTGAATAACATTTAACGAATGGCCGCATTTGCTTTTTTCTGGAGCGTTTTGCGGCCACTTTTTAGTTGTTATGCTAACTATGTAACCGCTTGTCCTCGATTTATTTGTCCTGAAATATTTTTTACGTCAGTCGAACATTTTGAGAAGTTAAAACATAGTATTGAAATTAAAAGGTTTAAATAGACTTCGGTGCTGTTTGGTGATGGTTATAGATGAAAGGAAATCCTTAATTTGCAAGATAAAGTTAGGAGAAACTGATTATGGCGACAGATGTAAAGCAAATAGGCCATTTAGTTGAGGAAAAAAGTGAATTTGTGCGGGCATTGTTTGGCCAGATCGACAAAGTAATTATTGGCCAGCGTTATATGTTAGAAAGGATCCTTATAGGACTATTGGCCAACGGTCACATATTACTGGAAGGTGTTCCTGGTCTGGCAAAGACCATGGCGGTCACAACTTTGTCACGAGCAATCAATGCCGATTTTCGACGGATACAATTTACACCAGATTTACTACCGGCTGATTTGATCGGCACCCAGATATACAGACAATCGGATGGTGAGTTTTACACACGCAAAGGGCCGATATTCGCCAACTTGATTCTAGCAGATGAAATTAACAGGGCTCCGGCCAAGGTTCAGAGCGCTTTGTTAGAAGCTATGCAGGAACGCCAGGTTACAATTGGTGATGAAACCTTTGCTGTACCTAATCCCTTCTTGGTGCTTGCCACCCAAAATCCAATTGAGCAGGAAGGTACTTATCCACTTCCGGAGGCTCAGCTCGACCGATTTATGCTTAAAGTCAAGATTGATTATCCTGACAAAGGTGAGGAGCGTCAGATACTTGATCGAATGGCCGCTACAGACAAACAGTTTGATATACAGCCTGTGATTAAACCTGAAGATATTGCAGAAGTAAGAAATGTTATAGATGAAATCTATATTGATGAAAAGATTAAGGACTACATTGTTGATATAGTCTGTGCTACCAGAGCGCCTGACAAATATGGGATTGAAATGGGCAATTTTATTAGCTATGGTGCATCGCCACGAGCGACAATTTATTTGGCAATTGCAGCAAAAGCACACGCATTTATTCAACAGAGAGGTTATGTCACACCTCAGGACGTAAAAAGCATTGGAACTGATGTTTTGCGTCACAGGGTAATTGTCAGTTATGAAGCAGAGGCAGAAGACAAGACCAGCGAAGATATTATTAAGACAATTTTTGACAATATTGAAGTACCGTAATTCACAAATTCGTGCTTTGTAAACCAGAATATTAAATACAAACAACGAAACACGAGATTATGATACCTGCAGAATTAATAAAAAAAATAAGACAGATTCAAATCTATACCTCCAGGATGGTAGATGCCAGCTTTGCCGGCCAGTATGAAAGTGTTTTCAAAGGCCGAGGAATGCAGTTCGATGAAGTTCGCGAATACACTCCGGGCGATGATATACGAACAATCGACTGGAACGTTACAGCTCGTACCGGTAGGCCTTATATAAAACGCTTCATTGAAGAACGTGAGATGACCGTTGTATTTGCAGTTGATTTAAGTGCATCGGGAGATTTTGGGACAGTAAATAAGGCCAAAAATGAGTTGGCCGCGGAGTTTTGTGCTGTAATGGCTTTTGCTGCTGCAAAAAACAATGACAAGGTTGGACTTTTGATTTTTTCAGATCAGATAGAGCTGTATATTCCACCCAAAAAAGGTATCAGCCACATGCTGCGGCTGATTCGAGAGCTGTTATACTTTAAAATGCCAAAAAGAAAAACTGACATTAGTCAGGCCCTGGATTATCTTGCAAAAGTTATACGCAAGAGAGCAACGGTATTTTTGGTATCAGATTTCATAGAAGCTGATTTCAAGAAACCTCTGAGTCTTTTAAATAAACACCATGATGTCATTGCTGTCTCGGTTCGTGACCGAGCAGAAATTACATTGCCAAATATAGGATTGATCGAGCTTGCCGATGCCGAGACCGGTGAGATTACCCTTGTCGACACATCGAGCAGAAGATTTAGAAATAAATACAGCAGTAAAAGTGCACAGCGGTTTGATGATTTAACAGGTATGCTTCGAGCAACTAACATTGATTGCATCAACATAAATACTGATAAGCCATATATACAGGATTTGGTAAGGTTTTTTCATATGCGGCACAGACGTCGCTAATTTTAATGTATTTCATAGCAGTTAAAGTTTATGAGGTATGAATTATGGAAGAAAAACTGGATTTCTCGTTGCCCGAGAAAAAACAAAAAAATTCCCTTATACCTAAAATATCTTTTCTTTTACTTTTAGTTCTGATTGGTCTGACACTGGTTAATCTTCTAAAACCTTCTTATAAGAGACCACTATCAAAAAATTCTGCGCCATTGCTCTCAGAAGAAAAGGTCAAGGATCTAGCCACAAAACTTGCAAGTCGTAATTTGCACATAAGAGCAGCTAGAGTCTGGCAGGATTATTTGTCTCTTGCAAAAGTACCTGATACTGAACGCGCTAAGGCCCTTTTTCAAGTGGGTATATTACTTGAAAAGGCAGGTTTGTATGAAGAGGCTATCGAGTATTACTACCGCAGTGAACTTACTGCCAAACTATCTGAATTTGAGTCACAAATCAATATACATGTCAAGGACTGCTTTGAAAGAATAGGTAAATTTTCAGCCCTGCGATACGAGTTAATGGACAGGACAAGTTTCAAGAAGTCGGAAGACGCAGGCGGTAAGGTAGTTGCCGAGATAGGTGCAGAAAAAATTACCGAGTCCGATCTGGATGCGGTTATCGAAAGAACTATCGACAACCAGCTTGCTCCAATGATGGCATTTATGACAGCAGAGCAGCTGAATGAGCAGAAAAAGAAAATTCTTGAGCAGTATAAAAATCCGTCGGCAAAGCAGGAATTCCTTCAATCCTGGCTTTCACAGGAAGTGTTATACCGTCAGGCTTTGGAGGAAAAATTATCAGAACAGCCAGAAGCTAAAGGTCTAATCGAAGATCTGGTCCGCAGTGCATTAAGCCAGCAACTGATGAACAAAGAGCTTGCAGATAAAATCAACATAACCGAAACAGATCTTCAAACTTACTATCAAGCAAATAAAGGCAGGTATCTAGAACCAGCTAAAGCAAGTATAAGCCATATTCTCGTTAAAGATCAGCAAAGGGCTGATGATCTTATCGAAAGCATCAAAAACGGTGAAGACTTTGGTGAACTGGCAAAAGAGTTTTCAGAAGATCAGAACACTAAGAACAATGCAGGCATAATCGATGCTGAGGTCAGAAAAGGTTCTTATATTTCGGGTATTGGTGAATTTCCTGAACTTAATGATAAGATCTTTACTGCCGGGGTAGGAGAAGTTTTATCGGAACCGTTCATGACAGAAAAAGGGTGGGAAATTATCAAAGTTCGAGAAAAATATCCGGAAAGACAGAAGATTTTCGATGAAGTCAGGCAACAAGTAATAACAGCATTATTAAGTCAGAAACGCCAGGATGTTCAAATGGATCTGATAGAGCAAATGATGAATAAGTATAACGTAATTATACATACCTCGGCAATCACAAACACAGACGAAACCGAAACTGAAGAACCTGCTCCTGGAACTGTAAATGAATAGTATCGTGAGATATATGTCTAAAGAACACTTAAAAAAACTGTTTACTTTGTATGTGCTGCTTTTTTGTGGTCTGCTGCTGGTATGTCCAGGCTGTGAAAAAACAACAGAGGACAAAGGGCAAACAAAAGACTTCGAGATTGATAAAGATTACCAGCGGGGTCCTTTGACACTTCACATACGTGTGGATAAAGCAAAGGTTACTATCGCTGAGACGATACTGCTTGAGCTTGAGGCGACTGTTGAACCTGGTTTTGAGGTCAAGATGCCGAAAGTAGATAAGGTACTGGATAACTTTGGGATTGTTGACTGGGAAAATCCAGGTAATAAGCTTGATGAAAATAATAATGTTCTCAGTACATACAGGTACAGACTCGAACCTTTTCTATCGGGCACTTATGCCTTGCCGGCTTTTGCATTTGAATTTTATGATGTTAACAGTCCTGAAGATAACAAGTACGAACTTACAACTGAACCAATTGACATTGAAGTCACTTCACTGCTTGGTGAGCAGAGATCCGAGCTAAAGATAGCCAACATAGAAAGTGTGGTTGACATGCCTGCTGAACCCTCTTACTGGTGGATTTGGCTGTTGGTTTCAGCCGGTATCATTGCAGGGGTACTTTTCTGGCTTAATCGACGAAGTCAACAAGTCAAGGAATTGGTCAGAATTTTTAAGCCAGCCCATGAGATTGCATACGACCGTTTGCGAACTTTGATTGAACAAGACCTTGTAAAAGAAGGTAAAATCAAGGAGTTTTATGAATGTATCAGTGATATTCTCAGGCATTACATCGAACATCGTTTTAGTCTTAGAGCTCCCGAAAGGACCACAGAAGAATTTCTGGCTGAACTTGCCTCGGCAAATGTACTTGGCAAGCCAGACAAGGATCGTCTGGCAGAATTTCTCCAACACTGTGATCTGGTAAAGTTCGCTAAGTATGATCCGACAACTGAACAAATTCAGAAAACCTTTGATTTGGTCAAGGATTTTATAGAAACAACCAAATCTGATGAAAAGAAAATTGATGTCACAGAAAACGAATCTGATAAAGTAATTGAGGTAGTGAGTGCATAGATGGAACTGTATTCTCCCTGGATATTGTTATTGTTTTTGCTATTACCACTGCTGGCATATCTTAAGCGGCGAAGACAAACGTTGGCAGCAGTAAGATTCCCCAGCCTGAAAGATATCAAGCAGTGTCCGGTTTCTCTACGGCAAAGGCTCAGACCATTATTGAATATCTTAAGGTTTATTTGTATAGCATTTTTGATAGTAGCACTTGCCCGTCCCAGGAAGGGGACGGTACTGTCAGAAATTTCCACTGAGGGTGTGGCCATAGAAGTTGTAGCCGACCGCTCTGGAAGTATGCAGGCAGAGATGGATTATTTCGGTCAGAATTTGAACCGTTTCGATGCCGTTAAAAAGGTTTTTTCTGATTTCATTACTGGAAATAAAAAGGGCCTAACTGGAAGAAGTGGCGACCTAATAGGCTTAATTACATTTGCTCGCTTTGCCGATACAACCTGTCCTTTGGTGCTTAGTCATAATGTCTTGCTTGAATTTCTGAAAAAAACAGAGATTGTTAGACTTCGCAGTGAAGACGGGACTGCTATTGGTGATGCAATTGCTTTGGCTGCGGCACGATTGAAAAAGGCTGAAGAAGAATTGCAGCAGCGAAGAGCAAGGCTTATAAAAAACAGTGAACAAGAAATCGACAAACAAGAAGGGAGCGGTTTTAATATAAAGAGCAAGGTTATCATTTTGCTTACTGATGGCGTTAACAATGCGGGACAATATGATCCTATTAGGGCCGCTGAACTGGCAAAGGAATGGGGAATAAAGATTTATTCGATTGGTATCGGCTCCGCTCAGGCATATACAACTATCCAAACACCTCTGGGAGCATATAAGATGCCAACCGGACAGAATCTTGATGAAGGTCTGCTCAAAGCGATAGCAGAACGAACTGGCGGCTTCTACGGTCGAGCGGATGATGCTGAAACACTTGTTAAGATCGTTGAAAAAATCAATGACTTAGAAAGGACCGAAGTCAAATCCGTCCAGTATGCTCAATATTCAGAACGTTTCGGCCCATGGACTTTAGGGGCACTATTGATGTTGGCCTTGGAAATACTGGCCAGATGTACAATATTCCGCAAGATTCCATAAGGACAATTATGAATTTAGGTAATGACAAAGCATTATGGTTATTGTTCACAGTACCCGTGATCCTGGTGCCGGCTTATATCTGGTGTTTCTGGAGAAAGGCCCAGACACTTAAAATCCTGGCAAGTACAGACATGCTGAAAAAGATTAATGTTTCGGTAAGTCTGAAAAAGCAGATATTCAAGGCTCTTTTATTACTTTCAGCTTTTGTGATTATTGTAATCGCACTTACGCAACCCAGATGGAACCCACGAGCCCAAAAAATAAAACGCTTGGGAAGAGACGTCTGCATTCTACTGGATACTTCTCGTTCGATGCTGGCCGAGGATATTAGGCCAAGCAGACTCGATCGCTCGAAGATAGCTATAAGGGATTTAATGGAAATCTTACAAGGTGACCGAATAGCGATTGTCACCTTCGCTGGCAATGCAACTGTAAAATGCCCCTTAACCCAGGATTATGCCTTCGTGCGAATGGTGCTGGATGATATATCAACTGAAAGTACTACCAGGGGAGGCACAATGATTGGTGATGCCGTCCGAAAGGCCACCGAGGACGTATTCGACAGGCAGAGTCGAGAATACAAAGACATTATTCTGATTACAGATGGTGAAGACCATGACAGTTTCCCCGTTCAAGCTGCTGAAAAAGCAGCTAAAGAAGGCATAAGAATAATCGGAATCGGACTTGGAGACGAGAATCAAGGCTGCCGAATCCCGATCACAAGTCCGAATGGCGAAAAAACCTTTATGAAATATAAAGGACAAGAGGTCTGGTCCAAACTTGATGCTGATACTTTACGTAAGGTAGTTTATGCAACTGATGGTGGAAAATATTTGTCTGTAGAGCCGGGTACAAGCCTCGATTTAGGACAGATTTATGAAGGACTTATTACCTCGGCACAGAAACGCGAGCTTGAATCAACGACAATGATGAAGTACGATGAAAGATTTCAGATCTTCCTGGCATTAGCTTTAGTATTGATAGTGTGGGAGTACTTAACAAGTGAAAGCAAAAAAGCTTAAAACTATAGCAATCATAACAATGAGTTTAACACTCAGCCAGCTTACCTTTGCAGGTTCTGTCGAGGATCTGGTTCAGCAAGGAAATAACTTATACAATAAAGGTAATCTTAATGATGCACTAAAAGAATATGATGAGGCACTTATTGATCAGCCACAAGCTCTAGAACCCAAATTCAACAAGGCTAACTGTTATTTTCAGCTGGATGACCTTGCTCAGGCCATAGATTTATATAATGAAGTCGCCGCTGAGAGTAAAGATATGAAACTAGTTGAAAAAGCAAAGTATAATCTGGGCAACTGCTATTTTCAGCAAGGTTCCAAACAGACAGACTCGAATCTTCAGAAAGCCATGGAAGATATGCAAACAAGCATTGTTTGCTGGCGAGGTGCATTGGAAATCAATCCTGAAAATGAAAAGGCTGCAAAGAATATTGAAGTTGCCCGATTGACTATCAAAGATATTATCGACCAGATCAATAAGCAAAAGCAAGAGCAGCAACAACAGGCTCAAAAACAAAAACAACTGCAGCAGCAACTCAAGGAACTTGCTGAAAAGCAAAAAGTTCTGGCCCAAAAAACACAACAAACAAATGACCAAGCCCAAGAAGAGCAAATCAGCCAACAACAAGCTGAAGATAATTATAAACAGCAAGCCCAAGACCAATCGCAACTTCAAGCCCAAACGGAACAAACATTGCAGAAAATGTTGCAACAAGACCCTAATCAGCCGTTGCCGCAACAAGCGCAGCAGGCAGGGAAGGAACTGAAAAAAGCGATAAATAAACAAAAAGACGCTGAGAAACAACTTGAGGTTTCGGAAGGCAATGAAGCAAAACAATCTCAGGACAGAGCTGCTGAACACATTGAAAATGCTTTAAAAGAACTATCTCAAGGAAATCAGAACCGAGAACAACAGCAACAAAAGCAGCAGGAACAACAAGGACAATCACAGCAAAGCCAGGATCCCAATGAAGCTCAACAACAGAAGTCACAAGATCAACAGACCGCAGCAATGACTGATGCCACGGCGCAGGAAATCTTAGATAAAGAAAAAAGAGAAAAAAGGCAAAGACAAATGCTTCGGCAAAGTGGGTATCAGAGGGTAGAAAAAGACTGGTAATATGAAACTATTAATGAAATGTATTTCAATAAATTTATTTGTTTTGATGGTTCTGGCAAGCAGCGCTAAGGCCTCTATAAGGGTTTTTGCTCAGGTAGATAAGTCAGAGGATATTTATGTTGGTGAAAATTTTGGCTACCACATCATTATAGACGGCGATAACAAAGCTGCCCAAGTCGATCTTACACCACTATCCAAATATAATCCACAGGGTGCCGGCAATAGAGATGTTTCACAAACATCAATAAGTATTATAAATGGCAGAAGAACTCAACAAATCACAAAACAGTATGTGATGAGTTATTCGCTTACCTCCAACAAAGTTGGGCAAATAGAACTTCCTCCGGTATCAGTAACAATAGATGGAAAAAGTTACAGAACCAATCCTGTCGAAATTAATATCCTGAAACCCGGAACAACCGATCAATTGGACTTGGAAGTTACTTTATCAGAACAGCAATGTTATGTTGGTCAACCAGTTATCATGACAGTGAAATTCTATATTTTAGCAGATATTGGTGATTTTCAGTTCAACATCCCAGCCTTCACCAGTGATGACTTTTATATTGAAGATACAGACACCTCCAATCCGCAGGCTAAAGAATACGATCTTGGCAATGGTGTTATTGTCAGAGCTAGTCAATACCGAACCACTCATAATGGCAGAGACTCAATTCTATTGTTCTTCAGCAAGGTTTTGATTCCCAAACACGCCGGTGAAATAGCATGCTTGCCGGCCTCGGTCTCTGCTGATGTTGCAGTAGGCAGAGTACAATCACGGGATCGCTTTTTTGACGACAGTTTTTTTGATGGTTTTTTCGGGTCAAGAAAAGAATACAAACGGTTCATGGTAAGCTCACAGCCCTTGAACCTGAAAGTGCGTCCTCTTCCTGAAGAAGACAAACCATCCGGATTTTATGGTTTGGTCGGCCAATATACAATTGCAGCATCCGCAACACCAACAAATGTCAATGTAGGTGATCCGATTACACTTACTATCAGAGTTGGTGGCAGCAAGTATTTGAAACCAGTTCAGTGGCCTGCACTTGAACATATCCCGGAACTGACCGATAACTTCAAAATTCCGTCAGAAAAAGCGTCTCCGACAATTCAAAACAGTTATAAAGTTTTTACACAGACAATACGTGCCAGCAATGACAAAATCGATGCAATCCCATCCATTCCGCTCGTCTTTTTCGATGCAGATAAGGGCAGATATGATATCGCCAAAACCAAACCAATAAAGCTTGATGTGTCACCGACAAAAATACTAACTCAGGCTGATTTGGAAGGTCTCGATTTTGCACCTGTTAACAAAGAAGTGGAAGCGATAAAGAAAGGGCTTTCTGCCAATTATGAGGGTCTTGATGCCCTTACTAATCAGACTTTTTCACCATTAGTGGCTGCGATGAGTATTCCTTATCTGTTAATATGGGCAGGACCTCTAGCCTTGTTAGCTATCTGTTCACTTATTAAATTATTCACATATACAACTCCTGAAAAAGTTGCAGCCAAACGCAGACGCAGTGCCGCTGGCAAAGCTATCAGTCAGGTAAGGAAAATCGTCTCTTACCCCATTGAGCAGCAGAACGAACTACTTGCCTCGACGATGAAACAATATATTGGCGGCCGCTTTGACAAAATTGCAGGCTCCCTTACTTCTGATGATTGTTTTGAAACTATCATCACAGAAACAAAAGACAGGCAAGTAGCTGAAAAATACAAGGAAATCATAGCAAGCTGTGAAGCTGCCAGATACGCACCTGCAGAAAAAAATCTCCAAGCCCATAAAACAGAAGAGGCTATAAACCTGATTAAAATAATTGAAAAGAAATCAAAGAAATGACTTCAATTAAAAAAACATTAATATTCTGCTTATTTTTGTTGGTAGTAACAACTACTGTAGAGGCCAAGCTGCCAAAAGAACAGGTATACTCATTATACAACCAGGCAAATGAAACCTTCCGGCAAGCCAATTCAACAAAAGACCCGGACCAGGCCAAAAGGCTCTATGAAAAAGCGATACTTAACTTTGAAAAAATCATAGAAGAGGGTCAGATCGAAAATGTAAAGCTATATTACAATCTTGCCAATGCATATTTTTTGCAAGGTCAGCTCGGTAAAGCAATTTTAAATTACCGTAAAGCTATAAAAATCGATGATTCTGATGAAAATATTCAAAAAAATCTGGCTTTCGCCTGTAGTAAAAGAATTGATAAGATTGCTGTAAAAACTGAAAAACGTGTTTTGCAGACTCTATTTTTCTGGCATTATGATTTTTCACTCAAGACGAAGTTTCTTCTAACATGTGTTTTTTGGGGAGCTGTTTGTATATGTATCACAGCAATAATATGGCTTGATAGAAGTCCTGCATGGACGATATCTACAACAATTTTTGTCATTTTGATGCTTTGTTTTTTGGGCTCAGTTGCTATCGAATACAGAACGCACACAAGCAATATTGGCGGAGTTATCACAGCCAAAGAAGTCATCGCTCGTCAAGGTGACGGAGAGAATTATCCAATCAGTTTCAAAGGACCTCTTCATGAAGGTACAGAGTTTGATTTGCTTGAAAGTCGACCAGGCTGGTTTCATATAAAACTTTCTGATGATAGTGATGGTTGGATACTCAATAATGCTGCAGAGTTAATTTGATTTTTGCCTTACTGGAATGACACCAAAATGACTCCATACAGCCAATCTTTGATGTATTTTGTGCTTAGTCCGCCTTTATTATCTGTCAAAAAATGCATTTTTTATAAAAATTTTATGTGTAAATAGTATATTAAAAATGTTTGCATTTTTTGGAAAATTATAAGTTATTGATATGGCGTGCCTTATGAGACTCTAGTTCCGTGTTTCTTTGGGCTATTGAGGTATTTGGTTGTATACTGGTTGTAGGTGTGTCAAGAAGCTTATACATGTTAGAAATACGGCCGTAGTTACAGCTTTTCTTCTTTTGATTCAATCTTGTAAAAACACTCTCGTTAATTTGTTGACCTTACTATGCAATAACGAGGACATGCAATTGTGCTGTGACAATGAGGTCGAGGTCTCTGAGGGTTAATGTATTTAATATCAATATAACATCGGTTCACGACTCGTTGTTTTTTGCAATAAATGAACACAAACACTCAGGTATCAATCAGAAGTCAATGGAAATAGGTCAACAAAATTATGTATAGTAAAGAAGTTCCGATAATTTAGGTGACTTACTCTGGTGTTCTAATATTCCAGTATTTTCAGAACATCATTTAGTTTAGCTGTAGCCAGGCAAGTACAGGTGTCAGCAGCTCCATAGTACATCCACAACTCGTCGCCACGAAGTAACAATCCTGTTGGAAAGACAACGTTTGGCGTTAAACCGGAAAGCTCATAAGGAGCTTCAGCCTGAAAAATCCACTTACGTGATCTGGCAATTACTTTGTAAGGCCTGTCTTTATCCAATAAGGCCACACCGACACGATAAATAAGATGGCCTCCATAGCCTTTAACACCGTGATAGATAAGCAGCCAACCTTTTTCAACAAGAATAGGTGGTGGTCCGGCACCAACCTTAATATTATCCCACGCTGCACCGCCTTCTTCTGAAAGAACTGAATGAGGCTCACCCCAGTGTATCAAATCTGGTGAATAGGCTGACCAGACATGTTCATCACCGCCTGCATCTGGACGATGGAGAATAGCCCATCGGCCATCAAATTTCCGAGGAAATAGAACAGCGTCTTTATTACTGGGTGATAAGATAAGTCCAATTCGTTCAGCTTTTATAAGGTCATAACTCCGCGCCAACGCAACTGCTGCGCCTTTAGAAGAATATGCTGTGTAAGTAATATACCAGCATTTATCTTCTTCTATATATGTGATTCGACCATCTTCACATCCCCATTCTTCATAATGCAAATCTTTCTCTCCGTAGGCAAGTATCGGTTTTGGATCGACTTTCCAATCCGAAACGCCATCTTTGCTGCGTGCTATATGGAGATTTGAAAATCCAACATGGTCTTCAATGCGAAGCAGAAGGACAACCTCACCAGCTTGTTCGGTTGCACCAGGATTTAGTACTGCCGCTGCCTCAAATGGCAGGTCCAACGGAGAAATAATAGGATTCTTTGCAGATAATTTGAAAATTCTTGTATCCATAGCAACACCTTAAACAAATTGATAGATTCATTATTTTTTTGTTAACAATCCATGTTCTTTTGGGTCAAAAATATGCAGTGCCCAAATTTCAATCCAGTCATTAACCAAAAACCAAGCTAAAGCGTATCCCCAAACCAACGCAGCCCAGCCCCAGCCTATAGGGGTCATAAACATGCCGTAAACAGCTACCAGTGTAGCGATCAATTGTGTACCTACAACAGCTCCCAGCAAAATATTTGAAGGCCGATCCTGCCAGAAATGCCCACGGGTACGAGTAAGAAATATAGTCATGTGCCCAGCCACAGAAAGCTTAAGGTACATAAGAGTTTGAATCGTCTCCCGGTTCATTTTAAAAATATGCTCTCCGAGATAAAAAAGGCCAAAAGATGCAATTACACCTGCTATACCCAACGCTGTGGCTACTCCAAGCACCCGATGCATATTCCACGCTTCGGGCACATTTGAAATATGGGCTCTGTCATAAGCTATGGAAAGAATAGCGCCATCGTTAAGTAAAGCCAGTAAGACAATCATTACAGCTGTTACGGGGTAAAATTTAAAAACCAGTATGCTTAGTGTCATAAACAGTAAAACACGTATAGTTTCAGCAATCCTATAAGTAGCGTAGCTGTTCATTCGCTGAAATATCTTTCGACTTTCTTTAATCGCATCGATAATCACCGATAATCCTGGTGTCAACAATACTATATCGGATGCGGTTCGAGCGGCATCCGTGGCACCTGATACAGCTATGCCAGCATCAGCCTTTTTTAGAGCAGGTGCATCATTGACACCGTCTCCAGTCATACCGACAATATGGCCCTGCTTTTGCAGGACATCTACTATGTGATGCTTGTGCTCAGGAAATACCTGAGCAAAACCATCTGCTTTTTCAATAGATTCAGCTAAGCGTGCTGTTTCATGGTGTTTTGTATCACCGAATACTTGAGCATCGAGGATATTTTTGCCCAATCCTATCTGGCCGGCTATTTCTTTAGCAATAGCTACCTGATCACCTGTAACCATTTTTACAGTTACCCCCATTTGCTTCGCCGCTGTGATGGTATCTTTGCAATCCTCGCGTGGCGGATCGGCAAGAGCAAGTACGCCTAAATATTGCCAATTATCATTCTCATCCGTTCTGGCAACTCCTAAAGAACGATATCCCTTCACCGCAAACTCATTAACTTTGTCCTCTAATTTTTTCCTGACACTCTCTTTGTTTTGAACTAATTCCAGGATAGCTTGCGGAGCGCCCTTACTAACCTTAAAGGTTCTCCCTTCTGAATCCTTCACGGTAGCTTCCGTTCTTTTGTGAACCGGATCAAAAGGCTGGAAATGCATAATCTCATAAGATTCAATAACTTTTAAATCTTCCAATCCGCCTATAACCGCAATATCTATGGCATCTTTATCTTCGGCTCTGGAGGCAAGAGCTCCACAAAGAATGATTTGATCTTTTACAACATCTTTCAAGGGAACAATATCGCTGAGTGTAAGCTTGTTCTGAGTCAATGTTCCTGTCTTGTCCGAACACAAAATATCAATACCCGCTAGCTCTTCAATGGAAGCCAGTCTTCTTACTATTGCTTGTTTAGCTGCCAAGAGTTTTGCACCAACTGCCATAGTTACCGATAGAACCGTCGGCATTGCCACAGGGATGGCTGCAACCGTCAATACGAGAGCAAACCGTAATGCCGTTAACATTTTTTCATGTCTAAAGAGTGCGGTAACAAGAATTAAAGCAACCAATATTACAGCAAGTATTATCAGATAATCTCCGATTTTTAACACTGCGCGTTGGAAGTGACTCGTGGTCTTACCTTCTTCAATCATTTGTGCCGTTTTGCCGAAGTAGGTATCTGTTCCTGTTGCATAGACGATGGCCTCAATTTCACCCTGGTTGACGATTGAGCCGGAATAAACATCATCTTCTGTTTTACGTTCAACCGGTAAGGATTCACCTGTAAGTGTGGATTGGTCCACTTCTATTGGGTCTCCATCCAGAAGTTTCGCGTCAGCTGGTATTATATCTCCTAAACGCAGACGAATTATGTCTCCAGGGACTAACTGTCTGGCTGGAATATTCTTCCACTTACCGTCGCGTCGAACCCTTGCCTCCATTGCCAGTTTTTTCTTGAGGGCGTCGATAGCGTTGCCTGCCTGGAATTCTTCCCAAAAACCAACAACAGCATTCATTATGAGCAAAACCAATATGATCCAGAAATCAGCCCAATGGCGTACTATTGCAGAAAGTATTACAGCAACCTCAATCATCCAAGGAATAGGCCCCCAGAAATAGCCGAGAAATTTTATAATAGGATGAGTTTCTTCTTCTTGAATCTCATTAGGCCCATATTGGGTTAGTCGTTTCTGGACATCGGCCTTATGAAGACCATCCGGAGACGACTCCAATTTTTTTTCTAATTCCGACAGAGATAGAGATTTAAAATCATCCTTTGCATCAGATTTCAATTCTGGCGACTTGGATTGATTCATAATGTACAGTCCTTTCAAAAAACTCTTCTACAAGGTTATACGAGTCAATTATTATCTAAACATGCAATGATTGTTTCGATAACCCGTTTAGTCTCATCGGGATTTCGAACCGGAATGGAGACAACGCCAGCCTCTTCCGCCGGATAATCGTTTCCACCGGGGCATAAGGCATCACCTATAAAAATCATCTCTTTCAATGAAATTCCAAGGATATCTCCCAGTTTTCTTACCCCGTATGCTTTGTCAATACCGGGTTTGGTGACATCAATGGATGTAGCACCACCCAGCCGGACGGAAAACTCAGGAATAAAAGTATCAAGGATAGCCTTGATTTTCTTTCGCTTAACGAAATCCGGGTCCCATTTGCTCTTTTCTTCCAGAGGTGCCTGCTGACCTAAAGCAGAATACGTTATCTGGCTTCCCCTGTCTTCGATTGTCTGGCCCCATGTTTTTTCGACTTTGAAGCCAACTTCTGCTAGTGCCTTTTTTAGAGAGCTAATGATTTTTTCTTTTTCATCCGCGGTGAAATCTTCCGAGTAGATCTTTTTCCAATCCCCTTTATATTGGAAGAACTTTGTTCCACATGTAGGAAGGATGGATAAATTCACCAAGCGTTCGTCATGGGGCAGATCGCAGAGCAGCTGTTTTTCAAACTGCGGCCAATTGCCTCCCGAAATCACAGCCACTTTGACGATACCGAGAAGATTATGCAACAATACCGACATTTCGGTATCAAGTGGCGATTTACTTTCAGCAAGTGTACCGTCCAGATCAAAAATAATTAGCTTTTTCGTACTCATTGATTGTTACTACCAAGCCATTGTAATGCATCTTCGTACTCTGATTCAGGGAAGTGTTTGACCTCAGCTTGCAGAAGATTAGAGGCTAGTTTAGGCATTTCCTTAAGAAGAAGACTATCACTTACCAAAGCTAATTTTTGGATTTTTTGATGATGGCTTTCGATAAATCGCATATGTTTGAAAAAAGCTTCGATATTTACCCAACCAGGAAAGGTTTTCGCATGAATCATCACTCCAGATAATTTTCCATGCTCGGCTATGTATGGATCAATATCACGAGCCAAGCCTTCAAAATCGGTTACTTCGAGCGGTGCTGTGGGCTCGAGTATGAGTATTCCTTCTGTTGAAAGTAAGTTGTGATTAAGCATCGTTCTTCCTTTCTATCTAAGTGATTAATTTATCCGTTGGTTTCCCACTTCCAGTTCCGGATTTCCGGCATATCTTCACCATACTGACGGACATAAACAGCATGGTCAATCAATTTATTGTTGAACTTTTGGATTGAATTGGCAGATCTCGAACGTAGCCGTGATACTCGCTGTAGTGCATCAATAGCCAGATGATACCGGCTCATGTTATTACAAACAACCATATCGAATGGTGTTGTTGTGGTGCCTTCTTCAATATAGCCATGAACATGAAAGCGTTCGTCATTCGGACGCTGGTAAATCAGTTCGTGAATTACACGAGGATAACCGTGAAAAGCAAATACTACAGGTACTTCTTTTGTGAAAAGTGATACGAATAATCTCTCATCCATTCCGTGAGGGTGCTCTGTATGAGGCATAAGCGACATTAAATCCACAATATTAACGACACGAACTTTCAATTCCGGAACATATTTCTTCAATAGCCAAACAGCTGCAAGTGTTTCCATCGTAGGTACGTCGCCGGCACAGGCCATAACTACATCGGGTTCATCCTTTTCACTATTACTTGCCCATTTCCATATTGAGGCACCTTGTTCACAATGTTTTTTTGCAGCTTCCATATCGAGCCATTGTGGTTCGGGCTGTTTACCGCTGATGATTAGATTGACATAATCACGGCTTCGCAGACAGTGGTCTACAACAGATAACAAGCAATTGGCATCGGGAGGCAGGTATATACGAGCGACAGAGCTTTTTTTATGGATAACTGTATTGATAAAACCTGGGCCTTGATGGCTGTATCCATTGTGATCCTGGCGCCAGGCATGAGAGGTAAGCAGATAATTCAGTGATGCAATTGGCTTGCGCCATGGCAATTCTCTGCAGGTTTTTAGCCACTTTGCATGTTGATTAACCATCGAATCAATTATTGTCACAAAGGCCTCGTAGCATGGAAATAATCCATGCCGGCCAGTAAGTAGATAACCTTCGAGCCAGCCCTGGCAGCAATGTTCACTGAGCACTTCCATTACGCGACCATCCGGTGAAATGTGATCGTCAGTTTCGATGATATCACCAACAAAACAGCGATTAGTAACTTCAAAAGCATTACCAAGACGGTTAGATTCGGTTTCATCCGGACAAAAAATTCTGAAGTTCTTATTACTATTGTTTTCTTCAAATATATCCCGCAAAAACTTACCAAGCTGTCGCGTAGCTTCGCCAATTGTTGTGCCCGGTTTTTTAACATCTAATGCGTACTTTGTAAAATCTGGCAGATCAAGGTCTATCAGTAACTTACCTCCGTTAGCGTGAGGGTTAGCGCTCATTCGTCTGTCGCCTTCTGGAGCAAGTTCAGCCAATTCTGGGACAAGCTGGCCATTTTCATCAAATAGTTCTTCCGGCTTATAGCTGAGCATCCATTTTTCAAGCATTTTCAAGTGCTCGGGATTTTCTCGAACTGTTGCCAGTGGTACCTGATGGGCCCGGAAAGTTCCTTCTATTTGTAAACCGTCAACTACTTTAGGGCCTGTCCAGCCCTTCGGTGTGCGCAGGACAATCATTGGCCAAGCCGGTCGCTTTGAGAAATCTTTAGAACGGGCATCATTCTGAATAGTCTGAATTTCGGCATAAATTTTATCTATAGTTTCAGCTATAGTTTGATGGACAAGCAGTGGGTCGGTACCTTCAACAAAGTATGGGTTATAACCAAATCCTTTGAATAGATGGCCAAGTTCATTATCGCTCTTTCTTCCGAGAACTGTTGGACCTGAAATTTTATAACCATTGAGGTGAAGAATAGGTAATACTGCACCATCTCTTGCAGGATTAAGGAACATATTTGACTTCCAGCCACCTGCAAGTGGACCGGTTTCCGCTTCTCCGTCACCAACGACACAAGCCACCAATAAATCAGGATTATCAAAAGCAGCTCCATACGCATGTATTAGCGAATATCCCAATTCACCACCCTCATGGATTGAGCCGGGCGTTTGTGGACTGACATGGCTTGGCACACCTCCTGGAAAGGAGAACTGACGAAACAGTTTACGCATACCTTCTGTATTTTGTGAAATATCAGGATAAATTTCAGAGTATGTTCCTTCCATGTATGTATTTGCAATAATCGCAGGGCCACCATGTCCAGGGCCTGTTATATAAATTATGTTGGCATCTCTTTCCTTTATTAGTCGGTTAAGATGAACGTAAATTAGATTAAGTCCTGGAGAAGTACCCCAATGTCCTAATAATCTCGGTTTTATATGCTCAGCTTTTAGTGGTTCCCGTAGAAGAGGATTATCCTGCAGATAAATCTGTCCTACGGAAAGATAATTGGCAGCGCACCAGTATTTTTGAATTTTGTTTAAGCTTTCTTCAGATATTCGCGGCATAATAACCTTCCTTTTTTATTAATCATAAGTATTATCATCTACCTGATGTATTTTGTATCCTATGGCCTATATTTATTTCATTCTTAGCAAGTACGTCTTTGATCCTTTGGTCCATAGCTTTCTGGTCTGTAGCAAAACTATTCAGCCCAGCCAGATTCATCACGCTGTCTAAACCAATTGATTGATTTTCTAAAGCCTCCTCCCAGTGATGTAATTGTGGTATTTTGCCTTCACGAGTACTGGCGGCTATTTGGGCATCATTCCAGTGAATCAGCAAATCACTACAATCGTGTTTTCTGAAAAAACCAATAAGGTCTTTCGGAGTGAATGAATCTATATCTTCTTTTTCGAGGGCGTCAACACATTTTACAAGTTTTTCATCAATATCCCAAAGCGTATTAAGCATTAACGATGCAGGGTCTACATAACTGTGAAGACCTGGTTTATAATTTACTCCAGTCTCATCGGCAATCTTTTGTGGTTCTAACCTCATAGATAAGAATTCTTCAGCCACTTTCGGTGGTATTGTCATTATGTCAATGCCTGCAAGGTCATGTACTTGTTTTCCGGAACGGAAACTTGCCCCAATCTGCCGGGTAGATATTTGATGTCTCTCACGCAGGTGTTTTATGGCGGCCTGTGAGGCCAAGGTAGCTTTCTCGCCTATAAAACTGCCATCTCCTAATTCATTGTCGGCAACAAAGCTATTTAATTTCCCAAGAAACACATTAACGTATGCCGGTTTACCAATTCGTGCTATTAGGTAATTTTGCCTGGCTGAAAATCCTAAAGTATGATTAACAGGTATACCCTCTAACGAAACCCTTCGCGTTGCCAAAAGTCCCGCTGGTGTGAAAGGTATCTTAATTATGAACCGCTCGGGACAGATGGCATTATAGCGCCTTGCGTAATCAACTGCTCTGTCTACATCATTTGCCAAATCAGTGTGTTCTTCCACTGAAACATAACAGTCAAACTGTTCAACCAAACGGAGGGCATGGTAAGCATTTAGAATAAAACCGATTTCAAGCAGAATATCTTGTTCTGAGAGCTGATGATATTTGCTTAGCATTTCAGCTGCTTGGGGAATCAGCGAATCGTATTGACCTGTTTGAACTTCCCTATTGAGCAGAGTATTGTTAGTGGTTAGAGCCGTAAATTCCTGTGTCCATAGTTGTTGTGCCTGGCTGATACTGCCTGTATCTAACCATAATTCGCTCCCAAGCTCTTGCAATCGTTCTAAAAGAGGTTCTTTTCTAAAGTTTTTCCTGATCTGTCCGAAAGAGGGTGAAAAACCCTCTTTAACAAAGTTATGAATCTCACGATTTAACATAGATTGGTCTTTTATCATTTTCATATATCTCCTTTATATTCCTATTATTAACCTGTATTATTAAATCATGAAACAGGGAAATTCCTTCATTTAGGACGGGCAAAATACCCGAAGTTGCTTCTAAAACTCAATTAATTTGATATCTGTCTAATATTCCCTCTCAAATTTAAGCAGATTGCTTTACTTGGTATTATGCGCTATAATAATGGTTGTTAATTGAATATTTAAGTTTTCTATAAAATAAGTCTTTCCTGGATATTTTGAGT
>JAFGRL010000068.1 GCA_016935195.1 Sedimentisphaerales bacterium | reverse complement strand
CAATTTGAGGGATTGTCGGAGAAATGTCTGGCAGCGTAAATAATAATTTTAACTTTTTTGGTTCCGGCTACGCCGGGTTAGGTATTATCACGCTAATTTCTTAGAAGGATATCGCAGGTTATGCTATATGATGATGGACGCTGATATTGTAGCTGTCAGTCCTTCCAGTGTGTATCGAGTATTGACTAATGCCGGGCTGAAAAAAAGTGTGAATGAAAACAACCAAAAAAATGAGCAAAAACAATAAGTAAATAAGCGACCGTTACGATGGTGTTGAACCAAATTCTTCTCAAGGATAGCTGAATATATATGCCGTTGTAAGATTAGATTTTCCAGTTTTGTATAACTAAACTGAATCGATATGCTCGTTTTTATTGGGCTTTTATTATTCCCTCGTTTGTCAAATCCCCTGCGATTTTTTCGCCCGGCTCAACTACCAGGAACTCCTGCTGGTTCCATAGGCCATCAACGAGCCAGGCCGGTAAATGTAAGGCTATCACAGTTGTTGTGACAAAAATGACAAGTTCCTATCCTGCGTCGCTGACCTGTTAGGAGTAATACCTAACGTATTGTGTGAGTTTTTGAAAACCGTGTTTTTGGCCTAAAAGCTAAGATATTTTTTGGATTTTCACCTTCTTAATGTCATCCAAACCTTATTTTTGAACAAAATACAAAGATTATTATAAGAAACTCGCACAACACGTTAATACCTAAGATACTTAGGTATTCTTTTCTCTAAGTTCCTAATCTGACTCGAAGACATAATGCGGAGGATGTTTCCACATAATTGGTGGTAAAACATTCAGTAATTATCCTTTTAAGCCCATAAGTGATTTTCAAGGCATACCTAAGATACTTCGGTATGCCTTTAGTGTCAGACATAAAATTACTTTGTAGAAATGTTGCCTTGTAAAAATCATGAGCAGGTGTGGGGGAGGGAAAAAAGAATACAGGAATCAGAAGTCAGAAGTCAGAAATTGTTGTCTTGTCCTATGATAAGTTGTCACATTTAAGTATTTGTTAACTTTTCATAGGAGATTAAAATGAGGCAGAGAACAGTAATGCGTTACAGCATAGGTTTTAAGCAGCAGGTTATTGATCAGTTGGAATCAGGCCGATTTAGCAGTATCGATGAGGCTAAGGAGCATTTTGGGATTCTTGGCGACTATACGGTTCAACGCTGGCTTCAAAAATATGGTCGTAATCATTTATGTGCAAAGGTGGTTAGAGTGGAAAAACCAGATGAGAAGAATCGGATTCGAGAGCTTAAAAAGCAGGTTAGGCAATTGAAAGAGGCACTTGGCCAGACCCAGGCGGAGAAAATTATCGGTATCGATAGGCAGAGACCGTTTTTTTGGTTTGCTTAGCAGGTACAATCTACTGATTGAAAGGCACTCAACTCGTCCCAGGACAACAAACAGCAACCATAGTTTCCGTGTTTACAGGAATTTGCTCAAGGATATTACTTTAACAGCTCCTAATCAGGCCCTGGTTAGTGATATTACGTATATTCGTACAGATGAGGGTTTTATGTATCTTTCCCTGACGATGGATGCTTATAGTTGTGCTATAGTTGGTTATGATTGCAGTGACAGCCTTGAATCAACCGGTGCATTGCGTGCTTTATCAATGGCGTTGTGTAAACTTGCTTGCAATAGCCAGCTGATCCATCATTCCGGTCGTGGTTGCCAGTATTGTAATCATGCCTATGTAAACAAACTGAAGCGAAAGGGTCTTCGGATAAGCATGACCGAGATGCATCATTGTTATGAGAATAGCCAGGCTGAGCGGTTGAATGGTATTCTCAAAAAAGAATACGGCCTTGGCGTTAGGTTCCTGGGAAAACTGCTGCTTTACGAGCGGTGTCTGAGGCGGTAAGACTGTATAGCTATCGTCGGCCTCATCAATCGCTGGGGTATCGATACCCGATGGAGGTTCATTTGGCGGCGTAAACCTGCCCTCTTTCGCTTCGCTCAATCGGGCAGGTTTACCTTTAATCAGAACTTGACAACAAATTAAAATCTAAAAAGCTGTCTGCAACCAGAAAGCCTGGTTTTGACAGAATTGGGCCGAGCGCAACCAAAGAAAAACCGGTAAACATTTTGCATTTTGATATTTGATATAGCTATCATAAATGCTTGTCTAACAAGGGATTATCCTGGCCTTTAAAATTTATGTGGCGTTGTAGTATTAAGTTACTATGCCTTTTCAAGGGACACAGGTCGCGGTGCCACGGGCCGAGAAATATTTTTTCTTGACATTCAAAAGACGTATCTATATTTGTTCGATGCTTGTTTTTATAAGGAATTTGAAAGTCGAGCCTCTGATACGGCCGAAAGATACGATGTAGTGGAAAGATACAACTTTGGAAAAATTATTGAAAGCATATAAATAATGACAAAATCAACCAGGAAATCCTTAGTGATTGTCGAGTCGCCGGCAAAGGCAAAAACGATAAATAAATACTTAGGCTCAGATTTTGACGTCAAATCCTCGATGGGACATATTCGTGATTTGCCCATCAGCCGTCTTGGCGTGGATATTGAGAATGGTTTTGAGCCAACGTATGTGGTAAGTCGTGGCAAGGAGCGGACGGTACGCTCCTTAAAGGCAGCAGCAAAAAAATGCAGCGACCTTTATCTGGCGACCGACCTTGACCGTGAGGGTGAAGCAATTGCCTGGCATCTGGCGCAACTACTTGGTATTTCTGAAGAAAAAACATACCGTGTTATTTTCAACGCTATAACCAAATCGGCCATAACCCGTGCGTTTTCAGATGCAGGCAAAATTAATATGGACAAGGTGATGGCCCAGCAGGCCCGTCGGATTCTGGATAGGATTGTTGGCTATCAAATAAGTCCGCTGTTATGGAAAAAGATTGCAAGAGGGCTTTCAGCAGGCAGAGTTCAGTCTGTTGCAGTCAAAATGATAGTCGAGAGAGAGCGCGAAATCCGACAGTTCGAGCCTGAGGAATACTGGTTGATTCCAGCGGTGTTTACAGCAGATTTGAAAAATGATTATGCGCAACAATGGCAAAGATTTATTGCAGCCGATACTCCGGACAGCAAGGCTCCGGCTCTGACAGAACAGAACAAGTGGTTGGCCGAGCACAATGCTTTTCGAGCTCAGCTTATCGAAATTGGTGGCAGGAAGTTCAAGGTCTCAGAACGCAAGGGAGCCGAGCAGATATTTGATGCACTAAAGAAGGCGGAATTTAAAATTGTTGATTTGGAGTCAAAGCAGTCTTTATCCCGCCCGGGAGCACCGTTTATTACCTCTACTATACAGCAGGCAGCTTCTAATCAATTGGGTTTTGCCGCCAAAAGAACTATGCGGGTAGCGCAGCAGCTATATGAAGGTCTGGACTTAGGTTCGATGGGCTCTCTCGGCCTGATTACTTATATGAGAACCGACAGCACGCATATAGCTGACGAAGCGGTAAAGGAAGTGCGCAATTATATCGGTTCTCATTTCGGGAAGGATTATCTGCCGCTAAAACCCAATAAATACAGTTCAAAGAAAACCGCTCAGCAGGCACACGAAGCTATTCGTCCGACCGATGTTGATCTTACACCGCCGGATATAAAGCAGTTTCTCAGTGATGAGCAGTTCAAGCTTTATGAGCTTATATGGCGCCGATTTGTAGCTTGCCAGATGGCACCGGCAAAATGGGATGTTACAAACATTAAGATTACTGCAGAAACTTCTTGTGGTACGTGTTTTTATAAGGCTGGTGGTCGTGTTTTAATTTTCGATGGATACAGCAGGGTTTGGCCTGTTACATCCGAGCAGCAACGGCTGCCGGCAGTAAAGCCTGGCCAAAAGTTAGCCGTTGTCGATTTAAAGGCTGAGCAGCACTTCACTAAGCCGCCTGCCCGCTATAACGAGGCATCTTTAGTGAAATCACTTGAAAGGGAGGGTATTGGCCGACCCAGCACGTACGCTACGATTATCAGCACAATTCAGGAAAGAGGTTATGTCGAGCAGACCAACAGGAAATTCTTTGCAACAGATTTAGGCCAGATTGTCACCGACAAACTCAGTGAGTACTTTCCGAAAATAATGGATATCGCTTTTACCCGGCATATGGAGGAGCAGTTAGATGAAATAGAGGAGCAGCATCTCGACTGGCTCGTTGTATTGAAAGAGTTTTACGGGCCTTTCAAACAGAATCTCGATGTTGCTGGCGAGCAGATGAAACACGCCAAGGCAGAAACGTCTCCCAGTGAATATGAATGCCCGAAGTGTGGTCAGAAGCTTGTTTACAGGTTTGGTAAAAAGGGCCGATTCCTGAGCTGCTCAGCGTATCCGAAGTGCAAGTTTGCCTGTCCGTGTGACAGGGACGGCAAGATGGTAAAAGAGAAAACCAGCGAACATAAGTGTCCGGTTTGCGGCAAGGGAATGGTTTACAAGAGCGGCCGGTACGGCCCATTTTTGGGCTGTTCCGATTATCCGGCCTGCAAGACGACGCTTAAGCTCGATAAGCAGGGAAATGTTTTGCCTGCCAAGCCTGCACCTGAGAAAACCGGCATAAGGTGCTATAAGTGTAAGCAAGGCGAGTTAGTGATAAGACAAAGCAAAAAAGGGTCTTTTCTCGGGTGCAACCGATTTCCAAAGTGCCGAACCATCGTAAGTATCAAAAAACTGGAGATGCTAAAGCAACTGCAACAGGCAGGTCAATGGCCGCCTGAGAAGATTGAGCAGGCTAAGGAAATCCTCGGGAGTAAAACAACAAAAAAGCCAAAAAGGGAAAATGATAGTGCCAAATAATTGCCCCATCAATGAACAAGTTATCAGTGCCAGCATTTTTTGTTAATTGAGGTTTCTTCTTATAACTACTGCTGACGGGAAGGTGCGTTGAATATCACCTTGTTGAACAGTTATTGAGATTTGAACACTTTTTACGTAAGGTGGTGTGCCCTCGAATGCTGTATCCTTATTGAAGGTCATAGCAGTAACGTTATCGCAGAGCAGATAGTCGTTATCAGATAAATCATCGTTTGTTATCAGGTAAAGTTTGTTGTCTGTACTGTTATAGCGATAAGTTAAGTCCTGCCCACCGGCTGTTATTAGAGTACATTCGTTCTGAGGTGTGTTTGGTTCAACTGCCTGTGCCGTGCGCAATTGGCTGGTTATTCTAAAAAGCGCCTGACGTGCGTTATTGATGGTTTTGAAAATCTTCTCATTTTCACTGTAGTTTTTATATGAGGCATTAAAGGCAACGGCTACGGCAGCAAGTAATATTGCTGCTATCGCCAAGGCGGTCAGCAATTCAGCTATTGTAAAACCCTTGTCGTATCTCGTATTTTTCATTTTGTATTTCGCTTTACACCTTTTAGTATCTGGCGTGAAGCCAACTGGTGGAACTTATTTGGCGGCCACTATAAATAACCCTTACGGTTACTCTGACAAAGTCGCTGCTATGGTCGGCTACAATCTGTTCGAAATCTGATTTACTCACGTTTTCTACCGTAACCTGCTGGCTAAATGCTGTAAAATCGTTTAGTGGTTGTCCATTCGAGTTGATAGGGGGTGCAAATTCAGCGCCATCGAAATCGTGCAGGTCATCATAGTTTGACAGTGCGGCAAGCTCCCTTATCTGCTCGATTAGAAACTCGGCGGTTGACAATTCTGTCCCGGCGGCATTGGCTTTTGTCAAGGCACTGTTCGCTGCCATAAGCGACGCAATTGCCAATCCAACAAGCAGTACTGCAATCAATGCCTCTATAAGTGAGAAACCTTTGTTATCTGCGGCCTTCATATTATTATTAGCAGGGTACTGTTTTATCCTGTCTGTCATCAGCTTAGTTCTTATTTGCTTGTAACGACGCTGGACATCTTAAATATCGGAAGAATAATACTCATCGCGATGAATCCAACCAATAAACCCATCAAAATAATCATTATCGGCTCAATCATCGACGTAACGGTTTTGATAACGGATTTCAGTTCTCTTGCGTAAAAATCGCAAATGTCTTCGAGCACATCACTCAACGAGCCTGAATCTTCTCCGCTTCTTATCATTTGAACCACACTGCTCGGCAGAAGATGATATGAGTTCAGGCTTGAGGCGATTTTTTTGCCCTGACGAACCTGTTCGTAAACAGCCAGCCACATATCTCTGTAGAGCACGTTTCCAGCTATTTGAGCAGTGATTGAAATGGTGTTGAGTATCGGAACACCACCTTTAAATAATACGCCCATCGTATGCATACATCTTGTTATATAAAGGCTTTTGCACAGTGTACTGATAAGAGGAAGCCTTAGTTTTGTCCTGTCCCACCAAAGCCTGCCGATATTGGTACCAATAAAATAGAGAAAACCCCAAACAGCAGCGCCAATGGCAGGTATAATCAAGAACCAGAAATTCCTTATAAATGCACTGGTTGCCATAAGGATTTTTGTCGGCCGGGGCAGTAGATTTTCCCTGCCTGCGAAGATTGCAGTAAATCTTGGCAAAACGAAGCACAGCAGGAAGATTGTTACTGCTACTGCCATTATGCCTATGATGATCGGATAAACCATAGCGCTTCTTACCTGTGAGCGCGTATCAGCCTGTTGGTCGAGATATTCGGCCAGCTTTTCGAGCATGCTGCTAAGGGAACCTGACATCTCGGCAGCAGCAACCATATTTACGTAGAGGCTGCTGAATACATCCGAATGTTCGGAAAGTGCCTGCGAAAAGCTCTGGCCTGCCTCAATTCTGTTCTTCAGGTCGAATATTACCTTTTTGAACTTCTCGTTTTCATTTTGTTCGGCTATGGCTTCGAGCGAATCCTGCAGGCTGATTCCGGCCCTTATCATTACTGCAAGCTGATTTGTGAAGTGAAGTATGTCTTTGCTGCTGGGTCCGAACTCCAGTCTGAAATTGCGAATTCTCTCAAAGATGTTTTGCTTCTCCTGGCGCGGGTTACCAAAGCCCGTATATTCTTCATTTTCGCTATGCCCGGATGAAAATTTCTGAGTGCGTCCCCAACTTCTAATTTCTGAGTTTGGCTGAGAATCTGTTTTCTCGGCGACACCGACCACTGCGGCATCTTCATAACTTTGCTCAGAATTTTCTCCCATAAGTTTGCCCCCGCAAATAAGAAGGTAATGTATATGGTGTCGATTTTCTATTTTTGTTCGGCAGTTACCAGTTCCTGGCTCTGGTCAACTTCGAATCTTTCCATTTGCTGCTTGAGCATCTTTTCCATTTTTGCAGGATTAGTTGACTTTGCAACAGCTTCTTCTCTGTCGATATAGCCTTTACTGCACATTTCGAGAATACTTTTGTCCATACTCTGCATACCAAGTCTTCTCGATGTTTCGATAATATTAGCTATTTCATAGATGCGGTTTTCCCTGATACAGTTTCGCACCGCCGAAGTACAGAGCAGTATCTCGGTACATGGTACCATCCCGGGAACATCTACACGTCTAAAGAGCGTCTGCGAGATAACAGCCTGGAGAGTATTTGCAAGCATGGTTCGTATCTGGCTCTGCTGGTCGGACGGATATATGTCTATGATTCTCTCGATGGTCTGAGGGGCGTTGATTGTGTGAAGCGTACTGAAAACAAGATGTCCGGTTTCTGCGCCAGTTATTGTCGAGCCTGTGGTTTCCAGATCACGCATTTCACCAACCATAATAATGTCGGGGTCCTGCCGCAGCACATGTCGCAGACCCGAGGCAAATTGCGGGCAATCAAAGCCGATTTCTCTTTGCTCAATCATACTAACGTTGTTTTCTAACGCGTACTCGACCGGGTCTTCCAGCGTGATTATTCGCTTTCTATACTTGTTGTTTATCACGCCTATCATAGATGCCAGCGTGGTGCTTTTCCCGGAACCGGTATGACCTGTCACCAGCACAAGGCCCCTTGGTAAATCGGTCAGCTCCTTTACAATATCAGGCAGATTCAAATCATCTATCGAGGGAATTTGATTGGGTATTACTCTGAATGATATCGCAATAGTGTCGCGCTGATAATGAGCGTTAACTCGAAAACGATGACCGTCATCAACGGTTGTTGAGAAATCAAGGTCTCTTTTATCTTCGAGCGTTTTGAATCTGTCCGGCCCGACCATAGCCAGAACCATCTCCTTTGCGTGCTCAGTACTGACAGGCGGGAAGTCCATATTCATCAGCTCTGTGTTTTTTCTGAGTATCGGCGGCATTCCGACGTTGATATGAACATCGCTGGCACCTTTTGCTATTGCCTCTGCCAATATGGTTTTGACCTCAGTCATAACTTCACCTCACAGCAAAAAACAGCCTTGTCGTTTAATTCCAATTTGCACTGACAAATATTTTTTCATAACAAAGTTACCGTCTTATTTTGTGCGGAACGCATTATGTTAATCCGAAAGCTTCAGGACTATTTTCGAGCCCTTCTGCTGAACCAGTGCCATAGTTTGTGCATCAGCGCTTGTGGAATCCAGCTCGAGCTTAACGAAGCCATCGCCAATTTCTACGACCTTAAAACCTCTGATGGAATCGCCCACATATAGAATCTTATCATCTATCATACAACAGCTCGCATTATATGACCGCATTATGCTCAGCAACTGTATCAGTTGTTCAGGCTTTTCCTGCATTTGCCTGTTGTCAGAAAAGCTGCCTTGATGAGTATCGGAATTCTCTCCCAACCCAAACAGAAACTTTTCCGTCTCGAAAGGATTCTTGACAAGCTCGTTGACCTGAATTTGTCGTACGTCCGAGAACTCATAGAACTTTTTGACAATTTTATCCATTCGTTTGAGAATTTCTGAACTGATCCCTGTAAGCTGGGATATTGCGAACTCTATTTTGCTGTCCTTCTGTTTCATCTCAGAGGCCGATGCTGCCTGCGGTGTGCTCTTTTTTATCATATAGCCCACAGTCAACAGACCCAAAAAAAACAAAACAGCAAGAAGCCAGGTACTTTTTCTAACGTCTTTGCCTTTTGCTGATACCGTCAGGTACTGCTGCTCTTTAAGATTGTCGGGAGCACCAGTGTTATCTATGGTTTCCTCCTGAGACTGTTGCTGCTGAAAAGCCAACATATCAAATCTCCATCAAAATCTGTTCTAAGGTTTTAACGGCTGCAGTTAGCCGAAAAAGTAGTTTTATCAAGTCATATTCTGAAAGAATATACTCACTACAAAATCGGCGGCTATTTTTCCTTCTATTTGTTTTTGTTTATCCAGTTTCAGCTCGCGCATTTTCATTATTCGAGGAAGCTTTTCGAGTTCCAGAAGGAAACTGTAGAACGAGTTAAAGTTACCCTCAAGCTGCATTTTCAAAGGCTGTTCCACATAGCCGCTGTTGTCTTTTCTACGAAGAGTCTTGATTGTCTTGGGCTTTAGACCCTGTTTTTGTGCGATTAAGGTTACTTGTTCAAGGACCTTGTGAATCTCACTTGTAGGCGGCAGCTTGCTTTCGAAGAAGCCTATAGCCTGCTGCAATTGCTCGAGCTGCTTGGTAAGGTCATCTGCTGCTGCAGTAGCTTTTTCAAATTCCGCTAATTTAGTCAATTTGGTCTGGAGCTGCATCTTTCGGTTGGCTAATTCGCTGTTGGCTTTTTTGATCATAAATTCATAAGCAACAAAAGCTACTCCAAGCAGAAGTACGAAAAACAAGATTTTTCTTAATGTACCTGCCATTGTTCTTGCTCCTAAAAGTTCATAAGTGCGTGCCGACCTCTGGTTTTAATTTTTTCAATATCATCACAAGTAAGATGGACATCATTTCTGAGCATGGCCTTTAGTTTGAACTGTCTAAATGACGAATCTCCGACTTTGGACTGCTTGGACTCAACCAGTGTAACATTGTCGAGCAAAGTTGAGCTGATAAGCTGTTCGATATAGGCAGCTACCTGCAGGTCGCTTGGTGCAATACCCTCAATATCGATACAGGTCTCCAAAAGTTTTTCCTGCGACAATTCCGGCTGTATCGATGCTGGTTGTTTTTCCCCCTGCAGAGATTCGTATTTACTTGCCGGCCGTGAAAGTTGAGCCTGCTTTGGTGCTTTTTGAATCATTTTCAACTGCAGCAGCGATACTCCGTCGGGCAGGTCATTTGTCAATGAGGCCAGAAGCACACTTCTTGGTATAGGCTCAAGCAGACCTGCTGTGGTCAGGGCGGTTTTCATCATCTTCTTACGTTTTATTTGCAGCTCTTCAAATTGTTTTATGGCCTCTTTTGCCTTGGCAATCTTTGTACTCACGAGTCTTTCGTCAGAGGCAATAGAACGCTGGCGGACCTTGATTATCATAAATGAGCTGCCTAAAACCGCCATCACTATGGCCAGAAGGACAAGATAGAGCAGATTTGTTCTGTGCGATTCGCTGTTCTGAATATAGTCGTCCGGTACGAAATTTATTTTAAGCATTTTCTTATATATCTCCTAAATGTTTTATGAAAGGCTAAGCCCAAAGGCCGTAGCCCAGTTTAGCTGACAGCCCCTTCTATCAATTCCAACTTGCTGAGGATTTTGAATCTCCACTGCCGCTAAGCAGTCTCCAACCTGAGCAGGTATTTCCAGTTGTTTTGCAATCCTCTGGCATATAGATCTGTCGATAACCTGTCCTGACAAAAATATCAAACGTTCTATGTGTGCCCTTTTGTGTATGGATGTGAAATGTCTTCTGCAGCTATTCAATTCGAGCACCAATCTTGTGATGTTTTCTTCAGATTGGGCAGTTGCAGATTCGGCGCCAACGTCCGAATCGCCATCCTGTTCTTGACCGGCCTGATGACCCGAGTTGTCCGTTAGCTGTGTTATACCTATCGGTATAAGACGGGCAAAAAGCAGATTTCTGCCTCGGCAGATGACAAGCTTTGTCCAGTTTTGTTCTATCTCAAGCAATAACACAACAACCTGTGCGTCTGATTGTCGTCTGCCAAAAAAGGCTGTGTATGTATTGGCCAGAGCGGCCGGCCAGGTGGCAATGGCTTTAATGTGAAGATTTGCATTTTCATATATTGCCAGGTTTTTGTCGATTTCGCTGCGGTCGGCTGCCATTACAAGCAAGCTGTCATCTTCGGTCGGAATATATCTCAATATCGCATTTTCTGCACCGAACGGCAGCTTGTGTTTTATTTTCGAAACAACGGCCTGTTTCAGCTTATCGTTGTTTGGCGAGAGATTTCTTTTACCTTTCAAGGTCGTATCAGAAATTCTCGGTGTTTTAATATGCTCTATGAACATATTACCCGTCGGTATTACAGCAACCACGTCTCTGCTTTTGAATTTGCCGTCTTCAGTGATACGACTGATAGCTTCAATTGCCCAGTGCTGCCAGCTAGCTGTATAGGGACTGATATCAGGCGGAAGGCTGTCGCTGCCACCAGCGATTAGCTGGATGCCATTGCCATTATTCTTAAGCTGCACCAGCTTCAACGCATCCCTCTCGAGCTCAAGGCCGACTGTGCCATTCTTTGTGAAAACCGGCAGGATCGGCTTTGTTAAATGCTGAACATTTTTTCTTAACGCAATCATATTAGAACATAATAAATTTTTATTGGGCCGGGGGACTGATTGCCTCTACCTAACCATACAGACTCTTTTTGCCGGCCATGATTTTTCCTGTCTCTACTTCTGATTATCGGGGTTTGTCCGGACACACTTTATCAAGGCAGCAAGGTCTTTTTTTACAGACGTTTGCCGAGCCGCATCGGTAAGCTTGCCGACAAAGATACGCAAGACCAAATAAAATATAGAAAATAACAACGCCGACAGCAAAATCACAAGACCGCAAACCTCTTCAAAATGCCTTGAAAAGCGCGAGGTGCCTTTGCTGCTTCCTATAAAATTGCGTGATTTGGGACAATTACAGCGTTTGCAGGACAAACTGTTGGATTAACAAAACTTTGGTTTTCTCAGGATTTTGTATCTGTGAGCGAATGTGATTTTGGCAGGTCTCTTTCTGTAATTTCACTCGGCCTTGAGCTCTCGCATCATCAGCTCTGAAATCGCCTGCTGGAGCGGTTTGTTCTTGAAAATTACCTGGTAAACTGCCTTGGTTATCGGCATTTCAACATTATGCCGTTGTGCCAAAGCAATTACTGACTTACAGGTGGTTATCCCTTCAATGACTGACGCAGTGGCTCTTTGCGCCTGTTCAGCACTTTGTCCTTTTCCAATCCTCTCACCGAAGGTGCGATTTCTGCCCCTTGGAGAGATACAGGTTGTTACGAGGTCTCCGAGCCCTGTCAGGCCTGCGAATGTATTTTGTCTTGCACCCATAGCAACTCCCAGGCGTGTTATCTCAGCAAGTCCCCTGCTTAAAAGCGATGCCTTTGCGTTATCGCCGGTACCCATGCCGTCTATGATTCCTGCAGCAATTGCTATGATGTTTTTCATTGCACCGGCTAATTCAACACCAATGATGTCGGTGTTGGTATAGACCCGGAGCCACGGCGTATTAAAAGTTCGCTGTATTTGTTTTGCCAGCCCTTCGTCGGTAGAAGCTGCACAGGCCGTCGCAGGCAGTTTTCTCGCCAACTCGTCGGCTATAGTCGGTCCGGAAATGACAGCCAGCCCTTTTGTCTTTCCCAGTACCTCGGCAATTATCTGACTCGGACGCAGCAAAGTATTGTTTTCGATACCTTTTGCAACTGAGACAATCGGAATATCTTGTGGAACATTTCTCTTTAATCTCAGCCAGATGCTTCGGATAAATTGACAGGGTACGGCAGAAACCATCAGTTCTGCGCCTTTTGTAATCAGCTCGTCGTCTGCTTCAAACTTAATCTCTTCAGGCAGCTTATAGCCCGGCAAAAACTTTTTATTTTCGCAATCAACCTGAATCTGTCTTAACTGCTCGGCGTCATAACCCCAAATCCTGGTGCGCACCTTCTTTTCTGTCATGAGCATCGCCATTACAGTGCCCATCGCACCATCACCAATTATGGAAACATTTCCAAACATAGATAAGATTAGACCAAAGTGCCGTAAGAATTTCAAGGACAGCGTTTAATTTTGGATAATTTCGATGTCTCTGGGCGAAAGCCGTTTTAGACTTTCCAGTTGTTTTTGCCCAAGCCTTGCATCAATCAGGACAGAGCCATCAAGATAGTGCTCTTTGATTACCGTGCCGTATGCCCTTAAAAAGCTCTGTACTTTGCCGTTTGACTGGGCGGTTGTTACTCGCAGGATAAGCTCATCTCCTTTGTATCTTGACAGCACAGCCTCGGTCAATTCCCCAAGCCCGGAGCCGATTTTTGCCGATATACATACGGCATCAGGACAGAGTGTCTGTAGCATCTCAAGCTGACCGACATTGCTTACAATATCAATCTTGTTGAAAACCTGAAGAATTGACTTTTGCGCACAACCAATTTCGCCCAAGACCTTATTTACCGAATCAATCTGCTGCAGAGCCTGCTGGCCGGAGACATCGACAATATGCAAGAGCAGGTCGGCATTGATGGCCTCTTCCAGGGTTGCCTTAAATGATGCAACCAGTTGATGCGGCAGGTTTCTGACAAACCCGACTGTATCACTTAAAAGCACATCTGTACCAGCGGTTAGATTCCATCTTTTTGTACGCGTATCAAGAGTTGCGAAGAGTCTGTCCTCGACGCGCGCTTGTGCATTTGTTAATGAGTTTAACAGTGTGCTCTTACCGGCATTCGTGTAGCCGACAAGACAGATTTTAAACAAGCCCTTTCGGCCATCAATCTCACGAACCTTTCGTTTGTCAATGGCGGAAAGTTCTCGTTTGAGGTCTGTTATCCGTTTGTTGACCAATCGTCGGTCGATTTCCAACTGCTGCTCACCCGGGCCTCTGGTTCCGATTCCCCCGACAGTACCTGCGTCAGTGCCACCTCCTGCCCCTGCTACGCTGTCGAGGTGCGACCACATTCTCGTCAGCCTTGGATAAGTGTACTCAAGCTGGGCTAATTCCACCTGAAGCTTTGCCTGTTTTGTTTTTGCCCGCGTTGCAAAAATATCGAGAACCAATTCGCTGCGGTCCAGCACCTTTGCTTCCACAATCTTTTCGAGTTCGCGAATCTGGCCGGGTGAAAGATCATTATCGAATATAACTGCTTCTGCTCCAAATAGCCTGACTCGCTCTTTAAGCTGCTGGGCCTTTCCTTTTCCAATGTAGGTGGACGGATTTACGCTCCTCAGTTTCTGCACAAACCGGTCTACAACGATTGCACCGGCACTTTCAGCTAAGGCTGTTAGCTCCGCTAAGTCATTACCTTGACCCTGCCGGCGTAAAACGGCTGCTACCAGAGTCGCCCGCTCTTTTCTGACCCTCAGTGTTTGTCGCAATTTCTCCAATTCGAAAGACCTCCCAAAGCAATCAACAATATATTTTACCATATCCGGCTGTTTTATTCAACACAGCTTAGTGAATGATAAAAGGCAAACACATCAGAATTTTTCACGGCCCGTCTACATATAGCAGATTGTAATGCTGTCATTGCCGAAAATCAATCTTAAGAGCAAAGGGGCGTATAGCGGGGGGAAATTAAAAATCAAAATGCAAAATGCAAAGTTACAGATTAAAATTCAAAAACTGTGCCTTTTGATTTTTGCGCCTTAGCCACAAGGGCCCCTATGGGGCAAATTGGATAAATTTTTGGTCCGCAGGATAAATTTTGAGTTGAACGGTGGTACATTATTAGAGAAAAGAATACCTAAGTAACTTAGGTATTTTTCAGGCTTGCGTTTCGCGCTCTCTTCCACACCTGCTCAGGATTTTTTCGAGGCAACATTTCTACAAAGTAATTTTATGTTTGACACTAAAGGGATGCCTAAGTATCTTAGGTATCCCTTGAAAATCGCTGATGGGCTTGAAAGGATAATGAAGGAATGTTTTACCACCAAATTATAAAAGGAAGCATCAAATTTGTAATCCTCTCAATGCTCGAAGGCAGAGAAACGTACGGCTATGGGCTTATCCAGGCCGTCAATCGAAAAACCAAAGGTTTTTTTCAATGGCGCCAGTCCGCTGTCTATACAACTCTGCACAAAATGGAAAAGGCCGGGCTTATTAAAAGCAGATGGAAATCTGCAGGGATCGTCAGAAAACGAAAATACTACCATCTTACCGCCAAGGGCAGGCAGTTACTAATCGCAAACCGAACCGAATGGCTCACTTTTTCAAGGTGTATGAACAGGCTGACAATTAAAACCTAAGTATCTTAGGGATTACCTCAGGGTTACGCTTTGTTCTCTCTGCCACACCTGCTTAAGATTTCTACAAGGCAACATTTCTACAAAGTAATTTTATGTCTGACACTAAAGGCATACCTAAGTATCTTAGGTATTCCTTGAAAATCACTTATTTGGGGTGAGAAAGAAAGAATACAGGAGTCAGAACTTAGAGGTCAGAAGACAGTTTGGGTGAGTCGTGAATCGTGGCTCGTGACTCGTATTGCGTCGTGCGTATATCGTATTGCGTGGAGCGGGTAGTTAATTGTGGATAGTGTATTGTGTTTCGTAATTCGTATTTGGTATTTAGGGTAAAGCATTAGTAATGGGGGAAAAATAGCTGTCCCTATTTTTCGAATTTTCTTGTTCTTACTATCACCGCACCGAGGACGAGTAGTAAAGACAAGGATGATTCTGTGCAATTACATCTGAGGAACTACAATCTTCTTGGCTGTTATCATCTCCACAGATATTGGAATCAATAAGGGGTCTTTCGATTTTGTAAAAAAAGTAAGTCCTCTGTAACTTGTCAGATACTTGTACTTCGTCATAAATCCACTGGGTGAGTGAACAACAAGCGGTTTTTCGGCTTTTTCCAAAATGGCAAGAAAATCCTGCGGCTCAACGCAGATAATTGGCCCCATAGCTTTCATTGCCTCAGCAATAGCTACGGCTGCTCCTGCTGCTCCATTAGCCATATTTTTGCCTCTTATTTTCAAACCCGTATAGTTAAATCATACTTTGCACTTTATTTTTCGTAAAGCCAAAACACCGAGGCTGAGCAGTAAGAGCGTAGCCGGTTCAGGGACATAAATCGCTACATCGTCAATAACACCATAGTGCCAGTCGGGGACTACAGCATCAGGTGCAATGCTTCGTCCTAAAAAAACCTTCTGACACACGTCAACTAAGGAAAAATCACCTATTGGTTCCGAACTTTGAAAAACATCATTAATATATAAGCTCAGTGTGTCTGTTTCTTGGTCAATGACACTGACTATATGTATCCAAGTTTCCTTTGGAATTTGTTCACCATCAGCAAGAGAGGTAACCCTGACATCATCAGGTATGACTTGGGTATATATGCGGCCAGCCATATGGCCGGAACAGGACTTAGCTATAACATATCTTGGCCCCCAGCCATCATAAGTTTCACCAAAATAAGCAAGATACCTATAAAGGTTGGCATTATCCATAAATGTTGCCCAAAGAGAAACTTTAATTGAGCCCTCAAATGCGAAATCAGTTGGATTAAGTAT
>JAFGRL010000067.1 GCA_016935195.1 Sedimentisphaerales bacterium | reverse complement strand
CCACTTCGGCTACGCCTTCGTTCCGTTGTGCCAATCCTTTGACATAGGTTATAACAGAAGTGTCAGATTAAATCTTGACTATTCCATTTTAAGATAAATAAAAAGGTTGTCAAGAAAATAGAGTACCTGACAAAAGATATTGCAGAGCTTGATTCAATGATAGAAGACATTAACAGTGGTGCTATTTACAAAAACGCCATTGAGTGGCGTTTTGAATTTCCGGAGGTCCTTGACAAAAAGACCAAGGATTTTATCGGCTTTGATATCGTCATCGGTAATCCACCGTATGGTGTGAAAATTGGCACACAAGTTAAGGATTTATTAAAAAAACAGTTTGGTGACGTTCACATGAGGACGCCTGACACATATATCTATTTTATCTCTCAGGCATTCAGACTATTAGCTAAGAAATCTTTGGCTAATCTTATTGTTCCGAATAATCTATTTTATCAAAATGAAAACGAGAAGGCCCGCCAATTATTACTAAACAAACATCTCATTTCAGCCTGTAATTTGGGTGATAACGTTTTTGTAGATGCAAATGTCCCAACCTGTGTTTATATTGTGGAGAACCAAAACGTAAAGAAATACAAATTTAACTATGCCGATTATAGAGATTGGAATGGAGACCCAAGTAAGCTATTTTCAAGTGACAGAATAAAAAAAACGGACTCTTCAAAGGTTTATTCCCTTCCTGCTAAAGTTTTTGGAGTTGATACTGAAACTATTACAATACTTGAAAAAGTAAGAGGCAAGTCTGTAACGATTAACGAGATTGCCAAAAAAATGGCGTGTGGGATCTCCACTGGAGGGGATAAAATTTTTAGGATACCTATTGATTTTGCTAAACAGAATCAGTTTGACTTGTCTTTACTTAAAAAAGTTTTAATAGGCAGAGAAGTGCATAAATATTCCTATCATCACAATAATCATTTCATCATCTACACGACAAGGCAGACAGACATATCCAGATATAATAACATCCAAACATACTTATTTCAGTACAAAGAAAATTTGTCAACGCGAAGTGAGTGCAAGTCTGGTATATTGCCTTGGTTTGCTTTGAATAGGCATAGAAGCCAATTGCTCTTTGAAGGTAAAAAAGTTATTATTAGGCAAACGGCTGACCATATTATAGCGACTTACGACGAAGAAGACTTTTATTTACTTGACAGCCTGTTAGTATTAAAATTGAAAAATGATTCAAGATATAACTACAAATTTATTTTGGCAGTCTTGAACTCATCTTTTAGTAATTTTCTATATATGAATTTTACACAAGAAGGGGGCAGAGTTTTTGCTCAGGTGAAACCAAAAAATATTCGAAAACTTCCCATCCCTCAGATTAGTCCGAGAGAACAGAATCCGTTTATTGAGTTGGTAGATAAAATATTAGCGGTGAAGAAAAAAGACCCCAAAGCAAATACGAGCGAGCTTGAAACAGAAATCGACGAGATGATCTACAACCTTTACGACCTGACCCCAGAAGAAATCGCTATTATAGAGGAGAAATAAAATGTGGGAAACCCCAAAGAATTTTAAAATCAAGCTTGGTGGCAATTATTTCATTAACTGTGAAAGCCTTATAACCTTCAATAATCAACCTGTGTTTAGAAAAATAGAACGGAGAGATACGGATGGAAAGCTCGGTCTTGATTTTGATGTGTACGATGACAAGGGGCAAAAGATTGCAACTATACGCAGAGGAAATGTGGTACAGGGTGATACTCAAGCATATGAAATGAGACATCTTGCTGATTGCGACAAGGTGATAGAAAAATCAACGGGAAGAATTATTGTTGAGATTAATAAGAAATCGTCAGATGCAGATATTGCGGTTTCGGTTAATATGTATCTCCAGGATGGATTTCTGCTTGAAGCAACTCCTGATAGTATCAACGTCGGCTCATCAAAAATGATTGGCAACATTTTTTCTAATTGTAAGACAGGTATTGCCATTGGCGAATCAACGGGCGGTGCGGGTATTTGTCTGAAATAGTCTTAACAATCAACACCCACTCATCCTTCGCAGAGCTACGGAGGGCAAGCAGGCGGTTGGGCGATAAAATAATTGTAAGGAAATATAATATTCAAATCTCAATTGAAAGTCCTGCGAGGATTAAACTGATTACCGAAGGCGACCATGAGAAAGAAAGCCTTGAGTCACTATGGAAGCTTGTTATCCGCTGCGATGAGGACAGTAAGGTACTATGCCCAATAGGAGCATACATACCTTCGGAAGATGATGGAGCCAGTTTTGTTATACAGGACCAATGATATTGCTGCGGCTGGGGGATGACACTTATGTTCGTTTTTACATTTTGTTATATGCTCTTAACACCTGTGGGGTTATCCCCTCCATTACTGTCGGGGCTTTGAATTTGTGTTGCGGTCGAAAGTTTCGATAAGTTCTACGACTCTATGGGGTATGTTGCTCATCTTATGGTTTTTCCATTTGGCAAAAAATAAAAAGATACCAAGTTATAAATTATTATCAGAATAATCGACTAAAGTCAACAGAGCAGAAAATCTCTATTCAGAGCCAAAACTCCATGCGGTGCGGGGGGCTAAAAATTGGATACAACCTGCCATGCAATATCTGGGGATAAAACATTAGAGGAAACCGGCCGAATAAATCGGCGGGCTAACTGTTTCAAAATATCCCGGCCACTGGTGCCGGGGCTAAACAGTTTAGGTTGCTTCGGCTTGGCCTGGCAATGACCCTTGAACCACGTTGGGTTCCCCTATGGGGCGGGCCAGAGGTAGAAATTTGGTGGGGTAAACGAGGCCTGCCTACGGGCTCTACACAATAATTGGCAGGGGGTGGCAACTGGCGGCGTTAACTTGAATAACAATAGTTTGTCTGCTGTAAAGTGAATTATGGCTGAGCAGAGGTATTATAGCTGTCTCATTTAGGCGTGCCTGCAGGTTGAAGGAGTAAAAGCAAATGAGCGATGCAGGACTCGAACCTGCGACCCGCTGATTAAGAGTCAGCTGCTCTACCAACTGAGCTAATCGCCCTAACTACCTTATTTGCAATGGGTTACTAAAGCCAAGTTATTGTTTGGTATATAATGAAACTGCTTAGTTCTATGGTTGTTCTTAAGGAGGTTAAACATTGTAAAATCCAACTCGAAAAGAAAAACTGGTTCTGACAAATTTCCTCTTACTTTACATTCAACCTGCCAATATTGCAAGAAGATTAAGGGCAGGCTTTACTATTTCGGAAGCAATAAGCAGCAAGCTCTCCAAAAGTAGGTTAGGTATGCTTTAGATTTACAGTATGCCATTCATTAGAAAGGGTGAAAAAGAGCTTAAGTAATTCTTAAGCCGAAATTGTGATTATGCTACAGAAATTGACATTTTTCTTACGGTTAAGGGAATCCCTGCGTCCCGTCGCGGCAGGTGTTTTCACATGCGTATGGTATTTGTGCAACCAATGCCATCAAATTAATTCGGCGGCACTGTTGGGAATCCAGCCATTGCTATCATCGAAAAGCTTTATATGAAGCCATCCTGGCCGGCTCTCGAGAACATCAAATTCCGTGCCGGCATGTAATGGATCTTTGAAACTGACCGGATAATTTTGGCCATCACCCTGCCTGGCAATGATCTCTTTAGCTGTAATAACGCCACAAATTCTGCTAACCTGTGTTCTGGATTCTACGATGAGTGATGAAAATAAACAGACGGTCAAGATAGCACATATAATTACAGATGTTGTCAGGGGTGCGTTTCTGCCAAACCATATTATCCCTGCGGCAGCTATACAAACAATACCAAAGAAGATGCACGTAAGTAAAAGTTTGGTTTTAATGACAAAGTCATAATGCCAGAAAAACAAAGTCTGTAGAACCCGCTTTTCTGTTTTTATACCAACCTTATCTATTCTCTTGCTGCGTGCAAAGGTTAAGTTCTTTTGAATGTTCGTATCCGAACTGTCAAGTTTTTCGGCTCGGCGATAATTCAGTATTGCATTACCAATATCACCTTTTAGAAAATAAGCGTTGCCGAGATTATAATATAGCTTTGGGTTTTTAACATTGCCTTGGTTTATAATTTTTTCAAAAGTAAGTATTGCTTTGCTGTAGAGCCTTTCAGCCTGTTCAGAGTCCTTAGTTGAATTAGCCTGGCGAAAGCTTTCATTTGCCTGGCTAAAAAGCGAATAGGTCTGGTCTTTCGACATTTGAGCATTAGCAGAGGCGATCAGGCTGATTAGAAATAAAGCGATCAATATTATTGTTAATCTCTTTGTGGTCATTTCTTTAATTTCTTTTCGATATTACGGATAAGCTCAATTATATTATCAGTTTTTCTTGAATCAATATTCACGTCTATTGATGCATAACGAGTGGATTGGCAGCGTTCTATTGTCCGGCGATATTCGTTGGCAGCTTCAGTATCTTCTGTAGCATCAACAATTGCCTCGTAGCAGTCATTGCCGGTAAGTGAACCGACTATTTTGTCGAAACGGTCACCGATGTACTGTTTCATTATTGAAGCTATCTGTTCATTTCGCTGCGAAGAGTCTATCGAAGTGATTTTCTTTAATTGTGCTATCGCTTTACTACATGCCTGCCGACGTCGTTTTGCAGCTACTTTTTCAGGGTTGGTGCAGGTCAGGAATTTTGTAACAGAACTTAAAATCAATATGGCCAAAGGCACCGTCCAAATAGGAGCATAACCAGGGCTGATTAAGGCAGCAGCTGGCGAAAAGTTCATATTTTCTAAAACATCAGGACTTTCATAATTAGCCGAGAGACCCTTTTTTATCGCTTCGACCTCCTTGTTAACCGGGGCGAAATCCCTTCCTTCTATATCTGCATAGGTGAGTCTTTTGGATGGTTTGAGATCGAGCTTTATTGGCTTTGTCTTTGCTACATTGTAGCTTGCGGTATCAGGATCGAAATAGGCCAACGGTATCGAAGGTATGACATTTGCCTTATTGTTGTCAGGCCTGATTGTTTGTGTGAAGACCTTGAAACCATTATCAATTGCCGGCGCCGCTTTTTGAGAGGGCATCTTAAAGTTAGCAGCTAATTCGGGCACTTGCTGGAGTTCAGGCCAGTGCACAGGTTTTAAGTACTTACTGCCGGCGATTTTAATAGTCAGGGTAATGGGGTCGCCCATATAGACATCAGTTGTAGGTTTGGCTGAGGCTGAAATTGTGTACCGCCCAACGAGGCCGTAAAAGCCATCAGGTTTGCCTTGTTCGGGTAGCGGCAATACGTCCAGGGACAGCGGTTCTGAACTTACCATAAATCTCTTATACTGTTTGCCTGAACTGAAAAAATCATCAAAAAAACGGTCCCGCGACCTTGATCGACCAACAACTAATTCGGCGGAAATTGATGCTGGTTTTATATCTATTTTTCCGGCATGTTTGGGGATCAGTATTTTGCTGAAAGTAAACAAGATAGCATCTCGGCCACCTTTTGTTATGCGATACTGCTTGGTCTGGCTTGTTGTATCATCAGGCTCTTCAATATAAAAAGCGTCGCTGTTAAGAACGGGGATGTTAAACTGGTAGTCACCGATGTTTGCATATCTGTAGAATTTAACAGTTAAAACAATTGGTTGGCCAACATAGCATTGTTTTTCTGAGAGCGTAATATCAAGTTCCAGTTTATCTGTAGTGCCGGGCTTTATAATGTTGACCGTTACTGGATTGGTTCTGTAGGTCTTTCCATCGATAGTTACTGTCACAGAGGGTAGCTGTATCAGTTCAGGCCTGTCTGCGGTTAAAGCATAAGTCATTATAGTCGTGATATTTTGAGTGATCTTGCCATTTATGATTTGCGTGGAACTTTGGTTCCTGCTGCCGGTGCTCTGTGGATTATACTTTTGTAATGGCCCTAAGTCGGCCTGACCTTGCTTGTCTGCGCCCTCAATAATTATGTAGTAAGTGAAACTTTCCCCAACGTAGATATCTTTCTGAGAATCAATCTGGGCAAAGACCTGCACTTGCCCAACAGCCCTGCCTGCAAACAAAGCTGTCAAGGCCAAAGCAATAAAAGTATATTTTCTGAAAATAGTCATACTACCAATCTTTTTCCACCTTTTTGTACCGAGCTCTTTGTAAGATTTGTCTTTGTTTTTTGTCGCGCTGTTCTTTGTCAAGTATTTCCTGGGCAGTAGCATCGGATTTTTGCTTTTGCTCTTCGTCTTTTTCCTGAGCTTGCTGCTGTTGTTGCTGCGGTTGCTGCCGGCCTGGCTCATTTGGGTCGTTTTTAGAATCCTGTTGTTGATTAGGATCTTCAGGTTTATTTGGGTCCTGGCCTTGCTGCTGCTGAGTTTGTTGTTGGTCTTGCTGTTGTTGCTGCGACTGGTTGGGATCTTGGGGCTGATTTGGGTCCTGTTGATTTTTGAGCTGGTCGAGAATGTCTTTTATAGTCAGACGGGCAACTTCAATATTCTTTGCGGCTTTTTGATGTTCCGGCTCAATATCCAGCACACCTCGCCAGTAGCCTATGGCAGTTTCCATATCCTCAATTGCCTTTTGCAGGTTTGAATCTCTTTGTTTGGTTCCCTGTTGAAAAGAACAGTTGCCGAGATTGTATTTGGCTTTGGTGACTAATTTCATATCTTTGCTTTCAGCGGCAACTTCCCTGTATAAATTCATCGACTGGTCGAGATCATCAAGTCGATAATAGCTGTTGGCCTTATTGAATTTTGGCTCTAAGACTTCAGGGGTGTCGATAAGGGCCTGGTCATATTGTTTAATGGCTTCATCGAATTTCCCCTGCTTGTATAGTCGATTGCCCTGGCTGGTAGAAACTTGAGCTGAACCGGCGAAACTTGTTTGAAACATAAACGAAACCAGCAATGCCTGTAAAAGTATTTTATATCTTTTTGCGTTCACTTACAAAAACCTCACAGATAATTAAAACCAGACCTAATGCTACAAAAATCTGGAACTTGTCATCGTATTTTAACATTGTCGTTGATTCAAGCTGGCGTTTCTGGGCTGAAGCGATCAGGTCATCATAAATCTGCCCAAGGTCCAGAGTTGTGCCCGGCTCAACCGAAAGATATTTTCCGCCATCAGTTGCATAAACAAGCTCTCGCAGCATATCGCCGTCGACTTTTGACCAGACTTCCTGGCCATTATACTTTAAGAATGTTCTTTCGCCATTCGGCCCTGCAATCGGAATCCGGCAGCCCTGGTCTTCATCGCCAAGACCAATAGCTATTATTCTTATACCGTCGGCTGCTGCTTTTTCAGCAGCCTGGACGGGGAAACTGTCATGGTCTTCGCCATCGGTGATTAAGATTATATCCTTATACTCACGGCTCTGCTTATCGAAAACCTCTTCAGTAGCTTTACGTAAGCAATCGCCTATCATTGTGCCGCCTCTGCTGGAGCTCTGGGTAGAAATGTCGGCTAAAGCCATCCTCACAAATGCATAATCCTGCGTTAACGGGCATTTTACTGTGCTGTTGCCGGCAAATGTTACTATAGCTATCCTGTCACCTCTTAGCGTTTCCAGCAGGTCCCGTATAGCTATCTTCGAACGCTCAAGCCTGTTCGGCCTGATGTCTTCGGCCAGCATTGAACGGGAAGTATCCAGTAAAATACAGACATCCCGACCTTGTCGCTTTATTCTTTGGGCCTGTGGATTCCATTTAGGTTCAGTCAATGCTATTACGATACTAATGAAACCGGCAATCAGCAAAAGAGCCTTGAATATTTGCTTTTTCAAGCTCACTGAGACATTGATCTTCTTTAGCATTTCATTGCAGGCCAATATTTTAAGTGCCTTAGCTTTTTGCCAGAAACACCAGATGTATGCAGGCAATAAAACCACCGGCACTACAAATAACAACCACAACACTCTATCATTTCCCAGATTCATAATTACCTTATTTTACGGAATTTTGCGAAATATCGTACAGCGTGCCAACATCTCCGAGGCCAGTATCAACAGTGCCGCTAACGTCCAGGGGCTGAAAAGCTCTGCATATTGAGTATACTGAATCGATTTGACCTCAGTTTTTTCCAATTCGTCGATTCTTTCAACGATTTTTTCAAGTGTTTTGGCACTATCGGCCCGGCCATAAAAGGCGCCTGTTTTTTCAGCAATTGCTTTAAGCAGTCTTTCATCAAGATTTTGGCCGGTCGGCATCTTGTAAGTTCCTAATGGCGTTTGAATAGTTGTATATGCCTGAGCAGAACCGATGCCGATTGTATATATTTTTATACCCCAATCCCTGGCCAGCTCAGCGGCTTGCAGCGGATCACGCTGGCCGGCATTATTAACGCCGTCAGTAAGCAGGATAATTACCTTGCTTTTAATTTTAAAGCTGTCGTTCTGCTCAGCTAAATTCTTTTCACCGGTCTGGATCAGTTGAGCCTTTCTTTGTTGGAGTTCATCTTCACACTTCTTAAGCCGAGCTGCTGCCAGGGCGATCGCATCGCCTATTGCTGTGCCGTCTTCGCTGCGAAGTCTGACAAGTTCGGTATTGTTCAGAAATTCGAGCAGAACATTATGACTAAGCACCAAAGGACAAATCGTATCGGCATAACGAGCAAATGTAACCAGACCCACAAGGTCATTATTTCTGCCGGCCAGTTCTTTCTTATTACCACCGATAAAATCAGAGAGAACCTTTTTAACTACTTCCAGGCGGTTTAGCTTTTGGCCGTAATAGTCCATTTCCGTTTGCATACTGCCGGAACGGTCAGCAACAACTTCAATTGCCACACCTTCAGTGGAAATTTCCGACAGTACCGTCGGCTTCCTTGGCCTGGCAAGTGCAACTATTAAAAGGCCGATACAAATTAGTCTGCCAATTAGCAATAAAGGCCTGAACCTGATGCGCCATGAGATAAGACAGTTTTTCATATCCATCAGACTGGGGAATTTTATAGCGGCAGTACTTTTTTTGCGCAGGCACATAAATGCCATAACCGGCAGTACTAAAAACAACAACAATACCCATGGTGAATATAACTGCATTTAAGCTACCTCTGCTTTTATCATTTGCTCGGTTACATCAATTTTCTTTTCGTCAGATTTTGTTTTCTCAATAAAGTTTTTAACCAGATCGAACGTTTGCTGGATTTGCTCTGTAGTTGGATTGTGTTTGGCAAATTTTACCAAATCGCTGAGTTTGAGAAATTCGGCCAAACCAGCTTTATCGTCTGCACCAAGAACTTCTGTTGTTGCCAGTTCGATTAAAAATTCTTCCGTAGTTCTTTCGGGGGCCCTGAGATTAAAGCGATGCTCAATATAATGTCTGAGAATATTGCTTATTTGTTCGTAAAATTCCTTGATTTTACCTTTTTTTACCAGGTCCTTTTTAACTAAAGCTCGCAGGCGTTCGTAGGCAATTTCATGGGCCGGCGCCAAATACCTGACAAGTTCGATTGCCTCTTTTCGCCGTAAATAAAGCCAGAAACTGACGGCGGCAATAATGCTCATTGCGCCTAATATCCAAACCCACCAGTAAGACCTTTTTTCAGGCATACCGACAACGTCTTCAATGTCAGCTATTACCAACTCAGCCCGCTGCTGGCCAAGCAGAGAAGTTACTTGCGTTTCTATCGGCTCAGTTGTAAGTTCATAGGCTTTTTCTTCCGGATTATTCACATCAGTAAACTGAAATGTAAAAGCCGGTATGTCGAAAGTGCCGGACAAAAAAGGCTCAAGGCGGTACCGGCATCTGCCGACTACATTGTTATTTTCGTCAAGCCTGTCGCCTAAATTATCCCAATCAACAATACCAAAATTTTTAAGTTCTTTTCCAACTTTTGGCATTTGAACTTCAAAGCCTGGCTCGATTGCTGCTTCAAACTCCAGTAAAAAAGTTTCGGCAATAGTCATTTTGGTTTTTTCGACACGTACATGAACAGTTAAAGGGCCACGCTGGTAATCTTTGTCAATCTCGAATTTGGTTTGTCCGCCTCCGGTACCTGCATCCTTCTTACAACCGGCGCAAACCAACAGCATTGCGCAAATTATAAGTGCACAAAATACAATCATTATACTTTTGTTTTTTTGTGTTTTACTTGTCATTTTCGCTTTGGCCGGCAGGAGTCAATACGGACGTATGGACGATAACATTGTACTTGTCCATCAATTGTTTTATAAGGTCTTGCTGAACGTCCTGGCTTTTACGGCTCACAAGTTCGCTGGCCACCTGGTCTCTAACTTCATCAAAACTTTTCTGTCGCTCAACAGAGTTAGGATCTTTCGGGTTTGCAGGTTCTATAAATTTGTCCTTGTTTAGCTGATAATACGTCTGAAGGTCGGTTTCGGTAATATTAACTTTTCCGGCAAGCTGCTTACTTCTTAGCTGTTGGCTCAGAGCACTGCGTGTTAATTCATCGATAAATCTTTTAACCTTCGGATTTTTGGCCAAATCATCTTCCAGTGCCTGTCTGTACATAATCTCACTAATGAGCCATGATTGAAGAAACTGTGCCTTAACTGTTGGATCTTTGTATTGCTGAAGCATTTCCTTTTTTTGTTCGTTTAGCTGAGCAGTTGTAATAAATGCCGTCATCGGAGCAAGCTGGTTGTCGATTGCTGTTTCAATTATTGCATCGAGGTCAGATTCGGTGATTTTTTCAGGTCCAATTTCAGCTACTATTTTACTGCCTGCAGGAGAGGCTTTCTCAAAGCTCGTCCTGTCTATCAACTCATATCGCAAGGCAGAAAACTTTCCGAGTTTCTCAAAACAATTTTTGACATGACTGTTAATCTGTGGTTCTAATTCATCGAGTTTGGCAATTGTTTCACTGCGATAGTAATATTCAATCGCCTCAGAGAAAGAACCTGCTTTTTCAAGCAGCGTACCAATCTGAAAAAGCGTTTTAGCGTGCTCGGCATCGGATAGTTTGCTTATGGATAGATAACCCTGCCAGACTTCAGCTGCTCTGGTATATAAATTACGGCTGGCAAGCTTAGTAGCTAACTGCTTTGTTTGTTCAGGCGACAAAGAGAAAGTTTCGTTTCCAGCAGGCAATACCTTATTGCCGGACTTTATGAAAAGATTAGCTGCCCCCAGCGCTATCAGGATTAAAAGCAGTACGATAACTATCCCGAAAGCAAAAGAGCTTTCCCGTTTTTTCTCAGGTAACGAAAAATTCAGTTTTTCTTCCATAATTTCCTCATTTTTAACCAATCACCAATTACCAATTCAGTATCGTCGGTGCCTCATATGGAAGAACCTGACTAAATCCTGTATATATGGCTTATCAGTGCTTATACTGATACAATCGACATTGATTGTTCGCAGCATATTTATCAGTTCTTCAAATCGCTGTGCAGTCGTATTGCTGTACTGGTTTCTAAACTTCCTGCTGGATGTGTCGATGAAAATGGTCTGGCCTGTTTCAGCATCGGCAAACTCAATCAGTCCTATACCGGGCAGGGAGATTTCGGCTTTATCACGAACAGGAACAGCAATAACATCATGGCGTTTATTAAGCAGACTCAAAGGCTTTTTGAAATTGGTTTCTATAAAATCAGATACCAGAAAAACTGTCGCCTTTTTTCGTATTACCTTGCCTAAATAATCCAAAGCTCCGCTGATATTGGTTTTTCTTTTAGGCATTTTGAAATACATCAGTTCTCGAATAAGCCGTAACATATGACTGATCCCTTTTTTAGGCGGGATGTACAATTCTATCCGGTCGGTAAAAATCAGTAACCCAACCTTGTCATTATTCTTTGCTGCGGCAAAAGCCAACACGGCACAGAACTCGGCAGCCAACTCGTTTTTGGCTTTATTTACAGTACCGAAATCGCCTGACGCACTTAAATCAACGACGAACATCACGGTCATTTCACGCTCTTCAACAAAGCGTTTTATGTACGGTCTGCCGATGCGGGCGGTAACATTCCAGTCGATTGTTCGGATGTCATCGCCGGGCGTATATTCACGCACTTCGTCAAATTGCATGCCTCTGCCCTTGAATACGCTTTCATACTGGCCGGCAAAGCTGGCATCTACCATCCGGGACGTGTAGATTTGAATCTGCTTAATTTTCTTTATTAATTCCTGAGGTATCATTTTGAAAACTTAAAATTTAAAGTGAAAAAGTAAAAACCACAGTGTAAAATTCAAAGTTGGATTAGTTTTGAGCTTTGAATTATAATTTTGCGTTTTCGGTTTTTCATTTTCTATGGCACTTCGATATTGTCGAAAATTGTCTTTATGATATCTTCGCTGGTCTTGTCTTCAGCCTCAGCTTCATAACTTACAATAACTCGATGCCGCAGGACATCAGGGCCGATACTTTTTACATCCTGCGGAGTGACATATCCTCTCTGCTGAATAAATGCATGTGCTTTTGCGGCAATCGCCAGATAAATTGTCGCTCGCGGCGAAGCCCCGTAGTTTATGAAGTTGGCCATTTCTATACCGTATTTGGCTGGCTCTCTGGTGGCACAGACTATATCGACGATATAATCTTTGATTTTTTCATCAATGTATATTTCATCTACTACGCTGCGAACTTCTGCAATCTGGTCAGGGGTGATAACAGCCTTAATATCAAAGTTGGGATTTGTTGCAGCCATTCTGTCAAGTATCTTGCGTTCTTCCGCCTTGTTTGGATAGTCAATCTTGATCTTCAGCATAAAGCGGTCTAATTGGGCCTCCGGAAGTGGGTAAGTTCCCTCCTGTTCGATAGGGTTTTGGGTCGCAAGTACAAGAAAAGGTTTAGGGACATCAAAGGTTTCTTCGCCAATTGTCACCTGTCTTTCCTGCATGGCCTCCAACAGGGCACTTTGCACCTTGGCGGGGGCTCTGTTTATTTCATCAGCTAATATAATATTGGCGAATATCGGCCCTTTGCGTGTGTAAAAATCACCATCCGATTGCCGGTATATCTGGGTGCCAATCAAATCGGCCGGCAGCAAATCAGGCGTGAATTGTATCCGCCTAAAATCGGCATTGATTGCTCGTGACAGGGTTGTTACTGCCATTGTTTTTGCCAGGCCGGGTACACCTTCCAGCAGTATATGGCCATTGGCCAATAGTCCGATAAGTATATGTTCAAGCATATATCGCTGGCCTACAATTACCTTGTCCATTTCGCCAAACAATGCCCGCACAAATCCGCTTTTTTCCTGAACCATGTTTCCGATTTGTTTTACATCTGTAGCCATAAAGAATTTCTCCTTCAAATTTTATCTGTTACAAGCTAAATCTGATGCCTGCGTCGAAAGTATAAAACGACGAAAAAACTGCTTGTTTTTTATCCCTCACGGTCGGGGGCTTGGAATTTAGACTTTTAACGGCGGCATCAATCTTGTAATTTGAGCCCAATCAGAGACACATACCAGCAAAAAATAATTACAGTTATTTTTTTACGCCTCAAACCTAAAAATTGTTCGCATTATACGAAAAAAACAACAAAAATCAAGCCCTGAATTAACCATATAACACTTTCCAAAAACCGGGCGCATAATTAAGTTGGATTTGCGGCCTGAGACGATAACGTATTCAGGAGACAAATTTATGAAAAGCAAAATGCGTAATCGCACCGCTCAGTTTAAGGGAAAGGTCGCCTTGGCCGCGGCTAAAGGTGACAAAACGACAGCTGACCAGACCAGTAATTTTGATGTTCAACCATATTATTTGGAACAATGCAGCCGGCTACTACGGTGGACACGAGATTCATAACGATGACGACTCGCACCCTGAGATTAGTTACTGCGACATAATGAAGGGCTGGAATGGCTCGAGGGTTCATAATACTAGCGGCAGCTCAGTTGTAAACGGCGGGGGCAATATTAACGCTGAGCCGTTGTTTATGGGCGGACCAGGTGGTGATTACTACCTAAGCCAAACAACAGCTGGACAACCTGTGAACAGCCCATGCCTTGATACCGGCAATGATTTATCCGATTCAATGGGGATGGATTACTTCACTACCCGCACTGACGGGGTGGCCGACGTCTGCATAGTCGATATAGGTTACCATTATAACCCAGGTTACTTTGTTGACGACGATGCACCCAATGACCCTTGTCATTGGAACTCCAAGTTTAGTGACCCTCTCGAAAGCGGCAGTAGTGAACATCCCTTTGACAGTATTCAAAAGGCACTTGAAGCAGCTGAGGGTCGTGGTTACCTTGCGGCTGTTGTTACCGTTCTTGACGGTCTTTACAGTGGTATCGGAAATTATGACATCGAGCCTAACGGACTTTTGGTGAAAATCAGGTCGCAAAATGGGCTTTGGCGGTCCATCATAGATTGCAATAGCCAGGGAAGAGGTTTTATTTTCCAAAACGGTGAGTGCGGCTGTGTTGTTGTTGACGGCTTTACAATAATAGATGGCTATTCAAGCCAGTGCGGGGCCGGCGTATATTGCTATGACAGCAGCCCGACGATAAGAAACTGTATGATAATCGGCAATGATGCCAACTGGGCAGGCGGGGGAATATTTCTCGAGGAAAGCTACGCTGAAATCGACCGCTGTAAGATAATAGCTAACTACTGTGAAACCAGCGGAGCCAGCCTGTGCACGGTAGGAGGTTCGCCAACAGCAAAGAACTGCATAATCGCCTGGAACTTTGGCTATTTCAGTGGGGGGGCAAGCTCGGTCTATGACAGTAATCTGGCCATTATAAACTGTACTATTGCGGACAATTTCGCAAGCGATATAGACCTCGGAACAGGCGGCGTACAATGCTGGGACGCCGACGCAGCGATAACCAATTCTATCTTATGGCAAAATTACAGCGTAAGCGGCGACCAGAACCAAATAGGGCTCCACTACGGCGATGAAACGGTTACAGCCTTATATAACGATATACAGATGCAAGAGGTTAATGATGTATGGCCTGGTATCGGTAATATTAACGATGACCCATTATTTGCCCTGCCTGAGTTCGGCGATTACCATCTTAAATCTGCAGTGGGACGATGGGACCCGATTTTTCATACAAATGGTGACTTTAACAATGACGGGATAGTAGATGTCTTTGACCTGAAGATACTCGCCCGCTTCTGGCTCGAGTCGGCCCCGGCAGCAATTGCAGAACTGCACTCAGATGATCATATAATAGACTTAGCGGATTTTGCTGTGTTTGCTGCAAATTGGCAGAAGCGTGGTGAGAATGCCGGCGAGTGGGTTGCCGATTCTGTGACCAGCCCCTGCATTGATGCCGGCGACACAAGTGACTCTTTCGAGAAAGAGCCGGAGCCTAACGGCGGAAGAATCAATATGGGCACTTACGGCAATACAGAAGAAGCGAGCAAGTCACCGTAAATTAAAACATCAGATAAATCACCAATCGAAAATCGGCAATTATCTTGGGTCGGGAACCGGATGCAGGGCAACAATTCTGACTTTGTTCTTAGCAGTGTATACATTGCTTCTATCTAATATGGCGATAGCTCTCTTTTGCGGGCCGTCGGAGCCGATTCTAACGAGGATATAAGCGGTAAAGACATCACTTCGCACGGTAACAAGATTGCTTATTCGTGCGAAAATAACGTCTCGCTCCTCAAAATCATTGATTGCTGCATCAGATGGCGTAAGATCCGGAAATCCATCTAAATCGTTAGTGTCCCTGCTATAATAATCTATCCTGTAATCTCGACTGCCTTTATCAATCACGTTGTTCAATTGCCCGATATTTTCAAATCCTGGCTCTCCTGTGCGAGAACTGTAGTCCACAAACACAGAAGTTTTGTCCCTGTAGTCTGCTATTGCCTGGGCTAACTCGGGACTGACCCACGGCAGTTGTGCCATCACAAACCACGGTGCAGTATTGATATTTATCCTGCCCGGCACTTTCCATTCAGGCCCGAACACGTCGTTGGAGTCCTTGTGGCCGTCACCATCATTGTCGATATTGTCACTGGCTGGGTCAAAAACAGTAAGGTATTTGAAAAGCTTCTGGTAATTCGGGTCAGCCAAATCAACACGGACATCCGCTTCTGTATCGGAAGAGCCGACAGGCGAAGGTCCCTCTGAATATGCACACTTGCGGAAAATCGTTCCTATCTCGCCGACATTGGTGAACTTTTCGTTCGCAGGATGGGCCTGAATATAAATGGAATCGACCTTATTATAATCGTTATCGCGACCAAGTGTATGGATGATCTTTGCATTGGGGTCCCACAGGCCTCTTATGCACTTGTGCAGGGTAATATCTCTTTGGATACTGCGAGGCTTATTTGCATCTTTAGCAAGCCAACCCTTAGGAATAGCTTTCGGGACCAACTTAGAATCAATCGTTATGTAATTGACATCATTAACATCGAGAGGACGCTGCAAGTGTAGGGTGGTGTTGCTGTCAAAAACAAGAGTATTGGAGTTATCGACCACGGCGTTTGGGTCGATAGGCAAAAGAGATGCCGCAGGATCATTGTTTAAGATGACATAAAACTGCTTACCGCTGGTCCATCCATCTATAGAGATGGAATTGCCGTTGACTACAAGCCGCCAGTTGTTGGGCTCAGCATCTGATGGGCAGGGCTTGTAAAGTTCAATCGCATAAGATTTATGGATTATCCCAGGATTGATAGCATCCGGTTCAAACTTGTGGGCCAGCTCAGAGATGTAGATACATGGTGTCTCAAAGCCATAATAATTAGTTGCCCCCACAGGAATTTTGGTAACATTTGAGTTCTCGTCGCGGAAGTCAACAAGATTGACAGCTATTTGTGCAGCGACTTGGTTGGCATCTCTGCCGTTGTCATCGAAATTAGGATCGGCAAGTGCTGTTTTTATTATGCTGTAAAGGCTTCTTGTGTTGGCATCGTTAATATTTAGCATCTTGCCGCCATTAGGGTCAATAATACGATCAAAATTGTATGTGCTTAGCAGATGTCTTCGCTCATATTTATCTTCGGTAGGATCCATACGTATTTGCCAACCCGTTAAGTTAACAGCCCCTTGCCGAATAGGAACTTCAGGAACAGCATAAGTCCCACCCCCAGCATCCAAAGTGCCGTTCCAAACATCATCCCGTTCAATCTTTGCTTCGGTTAGAGAAGTACACAAAAATCTATTCCGGAGTTCCAGCTCATCAGAAATATCAAACGGCTCATAGTTTGCACAAGGATCTTCTAACCTCCATATAACATCACGTTCATACTCGGACATCGGCCTGTCAGATGGGTTACGGGCGTCCTCAATATCATCAACTGAGTCACCTGACCTAGCGAGTGCAGCGAGGTTTACCTGCAATTGACTTGAGCCATCGACTAAGTTTGCGTCCGCAGGCTCGAATTTGTAAGCGGTGTTGACGTTAATCATACCCCCGTTGTCAACGATTCGGACAGCCGCAAAGATTGGTTTACCTTTAGTTGAAGTTATATCTTCCAATTCAATCCATTTTGAATCGGCCACGCCATCGCCATCGGCATCAGCACGCTGCTGCCCATCTAAATGCCCATCGTCATCTATTTCAATTTCTGGATAATCAACAATAATTTCTGCCTTGATATCATTCTGGTCGCTGTTTGTCCATCCCACTGTGCCGGAAATATACCCCTCAACAGCACTTATCTGCCTCCAGCGATAATCATTGGGGTCTTTTTCGTATGGCTCAAGACTTGCCAGCCACTTATCTTTCGGGCCGGGGTAGTCGTAGTATTCCTGGCTATTTACGCCGGGGACATCAAGGGTAAGCTCCTGTGAAATCTTTGTAACTAAGCTCTCTATTGCATAATTTAACTGTTTATTTTCGGATATAGCTGATGTTGCCATTTTGTCGACTCTGGCAGCCATAACGAACATAACACCAACGATGGCTAACAGGCTGGTTAACACGACCGTTAAAATCAATGCCGAACCATATCTGAGCATGCCTTTGGGGCAATTTTTGATTGATAATTTATTTTTCACTGTTCTACCCGCCTACATAAACAATATAACTAAATTCTCTACCCTCTTTTATAATCCCCTTGGAATCGTAAATCCTAAATGTAAACTTGTAGGCCAATGGGTAAAAGATTTTATCTTTCGGCACTCTCCACTGATCATGAAACCTCCGAGAAGAATCAAATCCATAATACTCAATAGCAAAATCATCCACACCTTGAGCCATATACATCGCCAAATCATTAGGTTCATCAAGATTTAGCTGTGGAAAGTCCTTTATCAGGTCATTGACATCCTCTTCGTTCAATTCAGCCAGAGACTGGGTGTTGCAATATTCACGCAGCTCGTCTAAATCAAAGTCCTCTGTTAAAGAAGTATCCGATGTAAGTATTGTCTGCCTTCTTACCAATACCTTTTTCTTTGGGTCGGGTTTTTCAATAGCACTGTAGTTGGTAACGTTCGCCAGACCATAGTATATAGCCGCAACATTGCCTGCTACGGTTTCGTTGCTATCTTTTGTTTTATACTGCTGTGTTGACTGAAAATAACCGTTTGCGAAAAAGACAATGCTGTGTGAGTTTACATCCTTGATTTCATCATTGCTGCCATCATAGCGGATACTGTTTTCTATGTAGGATTTGTCCTTGGCAATCCTGATCTGACCATATTTAGTCTTTATAGCTCCGGCAAAGTCAGAGTTAAGCTGCTCGGTAATAACCCTGAATTTCTGCATAATCTCGGCATTGGCCGTGGCCATGCGAAACGAATCGATGCTGACATTAAAAATGACAGCCGCCGAAACTAAAACTATCGCCAGAACCCCGACCGCTGTGATAAGCTCAATTAATGTAAAACCCTTATTAGTTCGTAGTTCGTAGTTCATAGTTCGTAGAGAAAAGATTAATTGCTAAATTTTATGGTAATCTGATCACTTTTTGATAAATCGCTATGCACGGATTTCTGCCGCTGCCTATAGCAGGCGGTACCACCCAGATATGCTCCGGCCCGGCACCTACCCAGTCCCTATCGAGCAATATCATATCGTCCTTATCGGCATAACGTTTGAGGACACGATATAATCGGCCAGTCTTGTCATCAACAATAGTGCAGCCATCATTGATAAAAGTCTTGTACCCGGAATTCTCTATTTTAAGCTCATTGTCCTCAATACCAACTTGTTGGGAGACCTTAACCTTAACCGGTACCGGCCAATCTAATCCAATAGAAGGGGCCTCTGGCTTCTCCGGATTTCGGTATTTTAGATGGGGATTTGTTTTTCTGCTGACAAAAACTGTAACCTGTACCGGGCTATTAGGATCTCGTTCTGTGAGTCTGAACAAAGCCGACCATAAATACTGCTTTGTTTTGAAATCTGTATTAGTCGACGGATATGCAAATTCGTCCGGAATAACTTCCTTCATTGCTGGTAATATATCTGCAAAAATAATTGAGTCATCGGGAAGAAGTTGATCTTCTTTGAGTTCTCCGAGTTGTATTATTTCGTCATTGATTGCTTTATTAGGATCACCTATCGCGTAGAGTCTTATCTTTGCAAAGGCCTCGTCAGCTACAGCCGCTGCAATGCTCCGCTCTGTGGCAAGGGTAGAAAAATGAAGCGCAACCGGAAACACCCCTGCCACAAAAAGCATTCCCACCGCAAGCGTCCCAACCGCCAGCAAAACCTCAATAAGCGAAAAACCGGAATTTTTTAGTTCATAGTTCATAGTTCATAGTTCATAGTTCGTAGTTCATAGTTCGTAGTTCGTAGTTCGTAGTTTTAAGACAGTTTACGTTTTAAGCAGCTTAATATTTTTGATATTTCTATCAGATTATTTATTTATCATTGTTCCTGTATATGGATTTAAGTGTATATGCGGCAAGTCCTTTAAATATTCAGACCACCTTTCGTCAACATCTATCTGCTTGAAAATATTCTTATCATAGATAACAAAAAATCTGCGGCTTAGCTCCGGCCCCAGACCCAGGTCGGTTGTAGCGCTGCCAAAATAATCGTCCTGATAAAATAAAGCTTTCCATTCTTGTACCTTGTCGAACTTGTTGAAAATACTATCAAAACTCTCGTCTAGATGGTGTGACCTGTACCCATCTCTATTCAGCACCCATAAACTGTGGATTACGAGCTTACCTGACGGGGAAAATAAAATTGCAAAGGTGGTTGTGTCACGTAACTCATTTGGGTCATCTATCTCATTGTCTATATGAGTGTCACTGCCACTTTTGGTAATATCTTTTTCTTTTACATTAATATGGCCTGGTCCTGATTGTGTTCTTCCGACGGTTATTAAATCCATCACTCCGATTGAATCAGGTAATTTTAGGGGCTCTATGCCCTCAATTGCTCGACATCCAAGATTACCCTGTGTTCCATTTGGGATCTCTTCGTCATTTATAATGAAAATCATATATTGATGGCCAGCCAAATCCTGCTGGAACCTGATACCTGTGTATTTCTGATTCTTTAGGGCCATTGCCCTGGCTGAAGAAAGTGTCGCATTTATCATCGCCTTTGTGCTGCCGCGAGATTCCAGCGAGTTAAAAAGCCCGCGAATGGCTGGCAGGGCAAAGACCGCAAGCAGTGCCACAGCAGTAATAACCACCGTAGTTTCCATCAACGTCAGACCATGTTGTCTTTGCCTACTTTTCATCTTTCTTCCGTCACTGCTTACCTGCTTGATATATCATCAGCCGTGTTAAATTTTTCGTCAGGCCCGGCAGAAGTAATTACAGGGAAAGTCTTTTTCGTTTTCTTTCTCTTGTCGAAAGTAAATGGTGCTGTTTCGTCGTAATAATCATATCTGAGAGTCGTACCCCACGGATCTATAACTCTGAAAAACGGATACGGCTTAGCATCAACCATAATATTGATTGGCTGATCATTTGCATCTTCGTTGGTTATCAAAGACTCATCAATCTGGCCCAATATTTCCCGACACTGGGGAACTTCACTGAGAAAGAAATACAACGCTTCGCTTCCCGAATATTTCGGGTCGTGGGTGCCATCGACAATCGAGATTGGCGTATCCAATGCGTTCTCCAACGTTACCCGAACTTCAGGCTTTGGGAAATCGTTGCAGTCTGGCGGGAAGATGAGGCTGCGATAAAAGTCTCTTTCGGAGTTGGTGGTGTAAACTGAATAATCCTTGTGCCTGTATCCATAATCGCTAAACTCTTCCATCGCGCTGTTTATCAGCGAAAATGTGCTTTTTGTAAGCCGCTCTTTGCCCTGGCTGTCTATGCGGGTAGTTACTCTTAGAACCATTGTTATCAAGATCGCAATTACAGCAAGGACAACCAGCATTTCTATCAACGACAGTCCGAAATTGTGTCCGTAAGTTTTCATATCACCAGCATGCTCTTTTAGTGGAGGCTTAAACGAATCAGGCATTAGAAATTGAAGATATCGTCGGCTGTGCCGTATTCGCTGTCCGCCCCCGCAGATATCAATATGTAAGAATCAGGCCTGTGAGGCCACTTCCTATTAGTAGCTTTAGTTACCTTTGGATCAATTATCTTATATTTCTCTTCGTCGTAAAAAAGTTCCTCGTCAAGTTTATGCGGATCATTAACAGGATCAGGGTTAGGCAATTTCCCAAGGCGGATAAGGTCTGCATTTTCGTAGTAATTATAGATTGATTCTCTGGCATCTTGCAGTGTGTCACCCTCCATTTTCTTACTTTCGGTATGAGCTTTATAATAAAGGATAGGCGTGCCAGCCTTAAATGTTTCCTTGCCTACAGTAACTCTCTTAACACCAAAAACATCACAGATTACAAACCTTTCAGGATTTAACCTTCCAGTGCCACCGCTGCCAAACAAATCCTCCAGCTTGTAAGCATTTGCAGTCTGAAGCTCCATGTACGTTCCCCTTCGTGCGTCCAGGCTCGCCTCGTATTCTGCATCAGGAACTTCCCCATCCTTAGGATAAAGCTTGTTACCAGAGCCGTCTTCGCCATCATCTCTAAAACGCGAGTCTGGATGATAACCGAGCAAATCCTGGCCCAAAAGAGCTTCAGTGAGACTCTGTGCTCCACAGTATATCTGGCCATCTTCATCTCTTTCCTGTGAAGGCGGATAATCGCCGTAGTCACTCTTAAATGCCGTTATGGCTAATTCGATGGTCGTTAATTGACTTCTCTGCTGGGTTTCCTTGGCAGTTCTGCGGACCATACTCAGAGCCGGTATAAGCAAAGCAAGTAGTATCGCAATTACCGAAATAACGGTCAGTAACTCAATCATTGTAAAACCAAGATTTTTGGCCTTCATATCTATGTCTCCCTTCTCGGGAATCTCTATTTATTTCTTAAAAAGTCTGACCGCTACAGACCATACATCCAGCTCTTTTGCAGCCACTTATCAAACATTGCCGAAAGGTCTATTTCATCCACAGTCTCGTTTCGAACAATATCAGCCCTGTCGCATGTGACATCACTCTGCCATCTGCCGGCTAAAATTGCAAAATCGTATAGATTGACAATGCCATCATTATTCAAATCCGCATCTAAAGACGGAACCTGATAACAATTATCGCTCGGCCAATTCCACCAATCGCTGTCTAACATCCAGTATTGGGCAAATACAGAATAATCAGGAAAATTTATAATTGCGTTATCATCCGGGAAAAGATCATACAGTTCATTTGGTTCATTCTGCAGCCAAAGCTGAGCCATCTTGGTTAAATCAAAGTTGTCAACGTAGCAATCTCGCTTGTCAGACGGCCCTGACAAATCACCCGGCAGATACCCAAAACCTCCGCAGTGCGTATTGAAATTGACAAAATCCCACATTGCATAGTACGTAGTCAGGGGGTATAGCTCATCCTGGTTTACTCTTATTCCTAACGACAACTTATGCATACTGGCATCCTTATATTTCTGCTCAACTGCATAACTTTGGTCGAGATACACACCGCGAACGTCGGTGCCGACATTATTGGATTCCCAGACCACTTCGTCATCAATCAACAAAACCGCACTTCGTAACTGCGGGTCCCAGTCCTCATTCCATTCGGTATCCAAATACAGGTCAAAAATAATCTCATTAACATCTTCAAGATAGACCTGCTGTGAAACCGTTGCAATGTCCCCGGCCTTAAATGACATCCCGAACTCATCCGAGTAAATATTCAAATAATACCGTCCATGGCTCGACCAATCTTCCCAGACAGACCCGCCAAAATTGCCTTCCGGCAGATTGATATCGCACCAATACCGAGGCGGGTAATCTTCAATAACATCTATCGTCCGGTCGTCTGCCTCAAAACTGCCATTCATAACTATGCTAACCTCAGCCGCTGTACTCGAAACCAGAAAGGCTATAGCCAAAATAGTTGTGATAAAAATCTTTTTTCCCATCACCATCTCCAGCAATTACTTAACCGGTCAATCATAACTACTTGTCAGCCAACTGTTTGCAAAGACCGCAAAATCTCGAAAATCTATAACACCAAGCGGATCCAAATCATCATCGGGGTAAAGGTTGTATTTATTCTCCGCAGAAATAATCTTTTGCCACATATCTGCCAGCATCCTCAAATCACGCTCATCAACGGAACAATCCCGGCTAAAGTCCGCTGCCAGAAAACCATTACCTCCGCAGTAAAACTCGAACTCGACGTAATCCCAATCAGTCATATAGAACTCATTCAGAGTCCCGCCGACGTTTACACGCAGACCCAGCGATAATGTATGAGGATTTCCCTCTGCATAGTTCGGGTCAACTTTGTAGGCCTGGTCTGGATATTCGCCCTGAACGTCCGAGCCGACGTTGTTTGATTCCCAGACCGCGTTGCCGTCAATCAACAACAGCGCCGTAGCTATATTGGGATCCCACCCGAACAAATAGGTGTCCAGCCTCAAATCAAACCAAATCTTGTTGACATCAGCAAGGTCAACCTGCTGTGAAACCGTTGCCAAATCATTAGCCTCAAACTGCTGATCCCACTGCGAGTAAAGTGTCAGATTATAGCTGCCGTCCGTCGGCCAATCAGTGCTTACATAACCGGTAAACTTGTCTGTGTCAGGGATATTAACATCCCAGCCATTCGGCTCCTGTACTGTGATGTCACTTATGTCATTATTATCTTCAAAGCTGCCGTTAACTATCTGACCGACATCAGCCTGTATTGAATTTCCAAAGAACAACAGAACAACAAATGCCTCAATAATTCTTAACCTTTTCATCATTACCCCTCTCTGCTTTTGAGTATTCGCTTTCACTTATCACCGATTACCATTATCAGGGCGCAAAATTAAACACATCGTCTGGCGTACCGTACTTGCCGTCAAATCCTGCTGAAATAAGGATGTATGTATCCGACCTGTACGGCCTGCCTGCATCTATGTTTATGCTCTCATTTTTTGTCATCTCGTAAAACTTTGTACGCTCGTGGAAAATCGGATGACCCTTAGGTGATTGCTGCGGCGGCGGCCCTTCCCACGGTGCACCAAGTGCCAGGAGCATATAATTGTCCAGATCATTATAGAATTGGTGCTTTCTATCACTCGGCGTCGGAGGTTCATTAGGATCATGTACTCTTCCTGATTCATCAGCCCTGTAGTAGAGTATGGGCATACCGATATGTTGCTTGCCCTCAAGACTGCGGTTGGATACATTCGAGTAAACATCGCAAAGAACAAATAAGTTCTCAGGAAAAGGCCCTGTGTTGCCCTTTCCATAAATGTTCCAAAGCCTGTAGGCGTTGGCGCTCTCTAAAGGTAAAAAAGGACCCTTTCTGCTTGCTAGATTATCATCATCCGGATCATCAGCCTTAGTATCCGGGTCCTTGTCGTATAGCAGGGTCACTGCAGTACCATCTACGGTAAGGTCCTGTCTAAAACGGGAGTCCGGGTGAAAGCCTAACAAATCCTGGCCCATCATTGCCTCACAAAGCTTAAGAGCACCACAGTATTGCTTTCCATCTCCATCCTCCATATCAGACGGCGGATAACCATCATGCTCGTTATTAAAAAGCTCCAGAGCTGCACCAATACTATGGAACTGAGCGTTCTGCCTGACCTTCTTGGCGTAGCGCCTGACCATATTCAAGGACGGCACCAAAAGACCTATGAGAATCACAATGATGCTCATAACCGTCAGCAGCTCTATAATCGTAAAAGCATCTTTCTTTCCAGTTTTTCTTACAATTGCATTCATTTTTTCTCCTCGCTAAAACTAATACTTTCAGTTGTTTTAATGCCCGGCAAGCACTTTATGCCGCAGCGCTAAGTCCCGTAATAACCTGTATCATCGGCAAGAATACCGCTAATACTATCGTCATAACAATTCCGCCAAGCACAAGAATCATAATAGGCTCAAGCAGTGACATCAGCGAATTGACCAGAACATCAACCTGCTCGTCATAGTTATCTGCTACCTTCAGGAGCATCTTATCCAGATCGCCTGTTTCCTCACCCACGGCGACCATATTCGATACTATCAGGTCAACGCTCTTGGATTGGCGCAGCGGCCCGGCAAAGGTGTCTCCCTGCCTAATGGAATTGTGTACTTTGCCTAACATGTTTGCATAAACCTCGTTTCCCGCTGTCTCACGTGTAACGTTAATCGCATCGAGTATCGGAACACCTGCACCAATCAGCGTTCCCAACGTCCTTGTCCAGCGAGTGATAGAGGTCTTGCCTGTAAGCGGACCAACAACAGGAATTCTCAGTTTAATGGTGTCCATCACCAGCCGTCCGAGGCGAAACTGCTTGATAATCTTAAGCAAAATTACTATCACAAAAGGAAATCCTAACAAAATTGCCCAGCCGAAATCGTATGCGATCCAAGTGCTTGCCCCAAGAACTGTGCGGGTTATCACGTTCAACTCACCCTCTATCATCTCGCCCAACACCTTAGTAAAGTTAGGTATGACATACTTCATTAACAATAAAAGAATGACAAATGCAGCACAGAGCACAACCATCGGATAAACCATTGCGCTTCTGACACGGGATTTAAGTTTCTGAGCTTTTTCCATAAAATCAGCTAATCGAGACAAAATCAAATCCAGGACACCTCCGGTTTCTCCTGCTGCTACCATATTGACGAACAGTCTATCAAATGCCCCCGGACATCTGCTCATAGCCTCCGAAAGCGTCGAGCCGCCTTCGATGTCATCGGCAACATAACCAATAATCTTCTTCAATGATCCTGCCTTTTGCTGCTCTTGCAAAATGCGCAGGCTTCGCAGCAACGGCAAACCCGCATCCTGAAGCGTGGAAAGTTGTCTCGCAAACTGGGCTAAAGCTTTAGTCCGGACTTTGCCACCGGTGCCGCGCCTGCGTTTTGGGGCGGCAGCTTTGGCTGCCGCCCTTTTGGCAACCTCATGCTCTCGCACCTTCGTGGGGAAATACCCCATATTCTTGATCTTACTTATAGCCTCCTTCTGGCTAAGAGCATCAATCTCATCCTTTATTTCCACACCCTGGGAATCGAGCGCTTCATATTGGAAAACAGACATTTTAAAAACCTCCTGAATCTACGCAAAAACACCAAAAAAACTTCATATACCAACGTTAAACTCTCGAAGCAGCCCTGCTTTTGGTTAGTCTCCTTCTGTAACTGTCGCCTTAACTATCTCCTCGACAGTCGTAACTCCGTCATATATTGCAGCCAGGCCGTTATCCCTAAGAAGTCTCATGCCGGCCTTTTGTGCTGCCGTGCGCAAAATATTCGTAGAAGCCCTGTTCATAACCAGATTGCGAATCTCATCATTGAATATCATTATCTCAAAAATGCCGATTCGTCCTCTATAGCCCGTGTTATTGCATTTGTTGCAGCCTCGCCCATAGTAAAATTGTTTGTCTCTGACATCGTCAGGATTAAGTCCAAGATCACTTAACTGCGACTCTGTCGGCTCAAACGGCGTCCTGCACTTTTCACATATCCTTCTTACTAAGCGCTGGGAAACGATTCCCTCGAGTGTGGCCGTAACAAGAAATGGTTCAACACCGAGGTCCAGCAGTCGGGCTATCGAGCTGGGAGCATCATTTGTGTGAAGTGTCGTAAATACAACATGACCCGTTAGAGACGCCTGGGCGGCAATCTCTGCTGTCTCAAGGTCACGAATCTCACCAACCAATATGACGTCGGGGTCCTGACGCAGAATAGACCTCAAACACCTGGCGAACGTCAGGCCTATGTCAGGCTTCATTTGTACCTGAACTAAACCGTCAATATCGTACTCTATCGGGTCCTCTGTTGTAATTATCTTTGTCTCAACATCGTTAAGCTCAAGAAGAGCAGAATATAAAGTGGTTGTCTTGCCACATCCGGTCGGGCCGGTAACAATAATTATGCCGTTAGGCTTTCGAATGAGCTGACGGACTACTTTGAGGTCATTTTGCCTTAGACCTAACTTACCAAGATCCAGACGGACCTGGCTTCTGTCAAGAACACGCAATACAACGCTTTCTCCAAACATCGTAGGCAAAACACTGACACGTAAATCGACCGGCCTGCCCTGTACAGCCAAGGCGATTCTACCATCCTGAGGCAAACGCCTTTCAGCAATATCAAGGTCGGCCATAACCTTGATACGCGAGCTAAGTGCAGCAGCTATGTGTTTCGGAGGAGGCACCATCTCATAAAGAACCCCATCTATGCGGTAGCGCATCTTGTATTCGTTCTCAAAAGGCTCGAAGTGTATATCAGAAGCTTTATCCCTTATGGCCTGCAGAAGAACTAAATTAAGAAGCTTTTTAACAGGGTTCGACTCGGACAACTCTTTAAGCTCATCCAAATCAATGCTCTGATTTCTTCCCTCGTACTCTGCCAGGTGCCGGTCTGTCTGTATCTCACTTATTAATTCATTAATGTCATCATCCTGAGCAGTGTAATATTTTGTCAATGCACTCTCTAGTGCTTCGGGTTCGGTTATCTTCGCAGAAACCTTAAAGCCTGTTAATGTGCCCAAATCATCCGTCGCCCTGAAATTCTCCGAGCTGTCTATAGCAACTGTCAGATTATTGTTCTCTTCATCAAATTCTATGGGCACAATACGATATGTATTGGCCATCTGGGCCGGTACCTTGGAGACTATTTCAGCAGGTATATCAATTTTACCTAACTCAATATGTTCCATACCCTGCTGAGCTGCCAAGGCTATCCGCAAGTGCTCTTCATCGACCAAGCCAAGCTCTAAAAATATCCTCCCTATTTTCAAGGAGTCTTTGACAGAACTATCTGCCTTGCCGACGCTGGCTCTTGCCTGTCTATGCTTTTGGATTTTTAGACATTTATGAACCTGCTCTCTTGTCAGGACCCCCATTTTGATCAATATCCTGCCGAGCGTCCGGCTCCTGAGCTGCTCTATAGGCGGCAGCGCCTTAATTGATTTCATTGCCTCAACCTTTCTTAAAACACTTCATCAGCCACAATTTATTATACGACACTAACATCTTTATGACAAAGAAATTATATTTATGACATCTGGTTATTGGGACTGCCTGTATTTATGCTTATGATAATCTATCCCAAAAAATTTTTACAGGACAAGGATAGCGAAGAGCTATGCCCCCAGTGAAAATCGTGATGCGAGAACGGATGTGAGTATGACCCAAAAGCTTTTGTGGCAGCCATCCGAAAATGCCAGGTTTGTTTTCTGCAAGATACGCTATTCGCCAACCCCTGCGCTTCTGATAGATTATTTGCGCAGGTAGGACCCACAAAACTGACCACCAATCCCTTTCAAAACATCATCGAATCTGCGAAGACGTCCTGGAAAGTCGGCTCGTGGGCGATTTCGATGTATTTAATCTTTCGGGCTAATCGGGTCGCTAAGATTCTCACATCCCGGCTGAGAAGCACCATCTGTGCACCGCTGCTTGCGGCATTGCCGACGAAATGAATACGCTCTGCCGGCACGTCCGGTAATAAGCCAATCCGAAGCGCACTTTCAGGCCTAATGTAATTTCCAAACGCACCTGCCAACAAGATCTTTTTGATGTCTTTATCTTCCAGGCCGAATTTTTTCTGAAGCAGGGTAATGCCTGTACGAATGGCACCTTTTGCAAGCTGCACTTCCCGGATATCCTTTTGTGCCAGAAGGACTCTCTGCCCGCTTAAATCCTGATTTTCAGCAAGAACAAAAGCTGGTTGGCCATTCTGTTGGACAATTCGAGATAGAATCTTCGTTGGCAATTTATCCTGAAGTTTTTCCGGCTCGACAAACCGTCCCGACTGATCCAAAATGCCGAGATTGAGAAGAGCCGCAACAGCATCAATCAGGCCACTGCCGCATATAGAACGAGCCGGGCAATTGCCTATTACATCTAAATCTATGTCACTTTCGTTTACTACGACAGCTTCTATTGCACCTTCGGCCGCCCTGCTGCCGCAAGATATTCGGGCACCTTCCAGTGCCGGCCCGGCGGCACAGCTTGCAGCATAGAGTTTATCTTTCGTGCCAAGGACTATCTCGCCGTTGGTGCCGATATCAACAATCAGCGTCATTTCATCAGCCGAATCGATATCCACAGCCAGAGCAACAGCCACCGTATCGGAGCCGACGAAGCCTGCGATATTCGCAACAGAGTGTACTTTACCGGCGACACTTACTTTAAGAGCCATTTCACTGGCGAGCTTATCGTGCGCATCGATGGAAAAGGCTTTATACGGTGCCTGGCCAAGCTGTGTTATGGGGAAATTCAAAAAGATATGATTCATTGTTGTATTGCCAACAGCCGTTGCCTCGTATATGCTGCCGGCATTTATGCCGTACTGTTTGCACAGTTTTCCCGTTAGCTCATTGAAGCAATCTATTATGACATTATGCAGCTTTGTCAGTTTTTCATCGGTCCGGGCGTAAGTAATTCTGCTTATAACATCGTCGCCGAACCTGCTCTGCGGATTAATAGCTGATTGGGTAGCTGTGCATTTTCCTGTATTTAAGTCTATCAACTTGATAACAACGGTAGTTGTTCCGATGTCAGCTGCCAGGCCGAACATCCGGGAAGTTGTGTTACCTTCTTCGAAAAGTTCGACTGTATATTGATAAGATGGTTGTTTCTGCCTTTGACTTGTTGAATCCAAATAGCAAACGGCCGTTAACCCATCGCAAAATTTTGTATTCTTACTTAATTGCTGAAGCTGTTTTTTGGCCCGAGTACTTAATCGGAATTTCTCCTGTGGGAATTTTTTACTCAGAGTCATTATTAGCTTGTCAGGTTCAGCGCAATCATTCCGGAGATACCTCTTACAAACAGCCGGATGGATTTCGGTTTTTATGTCTATGCCGTGTTCGAGGATTTTCTGCTCGTAGAATCTGGATTGGGCTGGAACTGTTACGACAATGTTGCTTTGAATGTGATATTGACAGGCCAGAACCTGCTTTTCGCTGGGCTCAATATAGACCATACATTTTTTGCACAGTCCCTTGCCTCCGCAGATTGAGTTCAAAATTATGCCGGCCTGGCCAGCAGCTTCGAGAACTGTGGCACCTGCGTGAATGGAAATCTTTTTGTCTTCACCCTTGAAGGTAACACTGAAATGTTTCATTTATAAAGCTGGGAACGCTTATATTTTAGAGTAATAAAGTGCGGACTTGACCTAAGCAAAAATAATCATTTAGCTTTTTTTGTTTCTGACTTTCCAGCGAGCACGCCTTTTTTTGCTGCCTACTTTACGTCTGCGTCTTGGTTTTGCCATTGGCTTGTCCCAAAAGAATTTAAGATTCCTTCTATTTAACAATACGCTTTCACAAATGAAGCTTTTATGATATTATACAGATGACCGGAGCAATAGCAACTATTTTTCAGCCCGAATCGAAAAAGTAGTGATACAAGCCAAGCGAAATTTTAGAAGTGTATGTTTCTGCAGGTTTTTGAGGTAAAAGAGATGATTCAGTGTAAAGATTGCGAATTTTGTCAGATCGGCCCTGACGGCCGAAGGACTTTCAAGTGTGACCCGTTTGTCAATATCAAGGAGCCGGAGTGTATAGCCAAGTGGCAGCTTATGCGTCTTGATATGTTGGCGTCAAGCTATCAGGAAATGCTCAGGTGGTATGGCAAAATGGCACCCCTCCAGGATAAAATCATGAAATACATGCAGCGTGAGATTGAAGACCTGGACGAATCCGAGCGTTGGAGGCTCGATGACGAAGACCAGGAGGACGAAGATACGCATACCGAATGAATTTGCCTGTATATGGCTTACAAGACTCTCCGGCCATCTCAGAGGTCTGCATAGTTGAGTTGGCTTGACTTCCACCCTTGGTCCCTTATGGACTTCGGGGGAGGGTCTGCTCGCAATAACAAATTCTCAAAGCACCAGCTCAAAATAATCAAAAATTTTTTACCGGGAACTATTCAAGCCATATTACGTTAAGCCTGACGCTGATTTAGGAATTCTGTTCGGCCCAAAAGGCTTTGTAAAGATTTCGTTTGTCGGTGCATTAGATTTTGAGTTGATTTCTCTTAATCAGCATAATAAAAATGCCGCCCAATATCATAGCAATGCTAAGAAGCTGTCCCATTGTGAAAAAATGCCATATGTAGCCCAGCCCGGGATTTGGTTCTCTTACAAATTCAATACAAAATCGCACTATTGCGTAGCTGATAATATACAAGCAGAAATGAAAGCCGTCAAAAAGGTGTTTTTTCCTTACACTCCAAAGAATTATGAAAAGAAATATCCCTTCAAAAAAGGCCTCATAGAGCTGTGACGGATGTCGTAATTGATGAAGTGGATCTAGAGGAAAGTACATTCCCCAGGCTGCAGTGGTAGCTCGGCCGAAAAGCTCTCCATTTAGAAAATTACCTATCCGGCCAAACGTATATCCTAAGGGAATCGCCGGCGACAGCAGGTCTGCAAAATGCCAAAGGTTTATTCTGTTTTTATAGCAAAAAAACAAAGAGGCTAAGATTGCCCCAACGAATCCGCCGTGATAAGACATTCCAAAAAGGCCGATATAGTGTAATCCGTTTGAGTAATCAAAAGGACAGATTATTTTTAATGGATGTGCAATGAAATACATTAAATCATAAAATAATACGAACCCCAGTCTTGCCCCAATCAGTAAACCCAAAACAGCCCACACAAAATATTTTTGTATAACTGCCTTGGAATATTCATAACTTTCGTTTTTTAGTCTGTGCAAAACAAGCAAATATGTGATAGCGAAGGCTATCAGGTACATTAAATCATAATAGCGTATTTGAAATGAACCAATCTCAAAGATATTAGGATTAATGTGCTCCGGAATGTGATTCCACCAATTCATTGCTTGTCTCATCCCTTAAAACATTTAATTCATATCACCCAGGGAATTAATCTCCATTTAACCTTCCTCTTGTACGCAAGATATTCTTCTCTATATTCTTCTGTTAACGATTTCTCTTCGATGAATATCGTTACTGTAAAAAGAATAATTATGACCGGTGCATAAAGAAGGGCATAAACCGCTCTAAAAGCCAAAGCTAATCCTAATAGCATAAGAATACTCCCTAAATAAAGTGGATGTCTAACAATACCATAAATACCGGAAGTGATTACTTTTGATTTTTGTCTTATGCCTGGAATTATTCCAATTTGTTTAAAGGCTTGTATCCATATGAGTACAGATAATAAAGCAAGAATAGTTCCAATAATGAAGATTACATAGCTTGGTTCAAATCTTGGCTGAGGTACTAAAGGTGAACCAAACATAGGAGCAGCAAAAATAACTAAGACATATACTTTTTGAAAGGATTTTGGCATTTTTAAAAAATTCTTTTTTAATGCCGATTTTAACATAATCACAAAGCATGAAATGAAACCAATTAGATTAATTGCCACCAGACATACAAAAGCTGAATTCTCAAATGAAATCATTTTTTACCTCGGAATATTTTGGGGAAAATAGCACCAATCTTTTTCATGTTTTAATTAAGGACAAATAGTTTTAAAACGACATTTCCCATATTAAACGCTTAGCTGCGCAACCAAGCCTTACTTTTAATAGAATATCAAGTCTATCTTGAAAATCAACCTTTCTTATTGACTCTGCATGGACCACACGGTAAATATATGTAAAACCAAACCACCCCGCCTGGATTTGCTTTCCTTTTGACGTTGCCCTGCAATAGGTGAGGCTGAACTGTTTCCAGATGGATTAGGATTTGAAGCTGAAATGATTGTGTCGAGCTGTCACCAACAACTATTTGCTACTTTGCTGTAACGGAATTAAATCTAAACGTCTGAAAAACACTTCGGCCCCTTCAGATTGGATTTGAATCTTGCCGCGTTGAGGCTTTACGTTTGTGCATTCGTTAACCAATACCCCGTTTAATATAATTTTAATCGTTTGCCCTTTGACGATACACTCAAAGCGATTCCATTGGCCGGTTGGCTTTTCTATCTCATCTTTATCTCTAAAGCCTTTTATGTCTTCCCAGTTCGGGTCTCGGCTCCACCGGTTTATTCGCCAATCATCTTGGCCGGCGGCGCATATGGTTGCATCTTTGCCGCCGGGCTGGTAGTTGTAGAAGCCCCTGGTTCTTTCGTCCGCTACCGGACAGGTGACGAAGAAATTGTCTGTCTCGTCACCTATGACGATGAAGTCTCCGGTTCCGCCCTCTATTATCTGAGCTTCGATTGAGTGCATCCATACTCCTCCCGCTGCGCCGTCTTCACCCACCGAGTTCAGCAGAATTCCACTATCACGGGCCCGGCCACGCCGCGAACCAAAAGTCTGCTCACCCCATTTGAACTCCGCGATCAAATGATAATTTTCATAGATTTCTTTCGTAGCGAGATATCCGTATTCCTCTCCTGAAATCCGAATCATTTTATCCCTGACCGTAAACACTTTATTGGGGTCATTGTTTTTTCCTCGATTCTGCAAAAAGACATAAAAGTTGTTCATATCCCTGCCGTTAAAAAGATGAATCGTTTTAGCATCATCTTCGCATTGCTCGTGTCTCTTAATATTCTTACCGGCCATACAAAAATATATGCCGTTAGAGTTTGCTGAAGAATCCGGAATTGTGCAACTCGAAGAGTGTGGATTCTTAATAGCTGATAAAGCCTCTGGTTGCAGGAAATTCGGGAAAAGCAACCACATGAAAATCATAATTATTGTAATCCGCTTCAATAACCCCATCGTACCATCTCGCTCATTACAGAAAACTTTAAATGTGTGAGCCTGTATAACCCTGAGACTGCCATTTACACCGCCTCGGCTATGCCGCTAACTCTCATTTCCAGCAGAATACCGCACCTTTACCGAAATTAGCATTGATATCATACATAATCTTAAGAAAAAGCCAAGGAACAAAAAAGATGCAAAGGCAAAAAAGTAAAAACAGTCGCAATGCTTTTTTGCCCTGGCCGGCTTGCATTTGGCAGGTCACATTATTCTGGATGACGATGGTCCTTATAGTAAAAAAAAAGTTCATTCTCCGGTGTTTCGGCCATCCGCGAGACTACTTTCCAAAATTCGCTCGTCGTGTAACTCCAGCAATTCTACGGGTTACTTCCGTTACACATCATCGTGAATATTAACCTCTCCGCCTAAGGCGAGTATTTTCAATCAAAAACGTGGGTACCTGCGAAAAAGTTGTACAAAAAGCATTCATTTTTGCTCAAAACACATTCATTTTTTGCAGTTTTTGCCGATTTTTGTACACTTTTACCACCAATTTTTGCACTACCTGCGCTTTTGATTGAAATTTGGGGCTTCAACTGGAACGCTTTAGCAGCAAAATTTGCAGGCTTGTGGCAGGTTTGTATCGGCTAACACAGGTTCGTTCCTTTACTTTTTCAAAGGTCAATAATATTATACTCCAAAAGTGCTTATGGATTGCGACAGGAACATGTCGGATTCGATAAGGGGATTATTGCGGTTAGGTTGGGTTGGGGATGAACAGGCCGCCCCTGCACTGTTTCAGGTAATTCAAAGCGCGGACCTGACCGGTCATCTCAAGTTTGCCTTTATAAACGGGGTCGTGCCAGCCTTCTATATCAATACTGCCAACAAAACCTCCCTGTCGTAGTTCGGTTATTATGTCT
>JAFGRL010000066.1 GCA_016935195.1 Sedimentisphaerales bacterium | reverse complement strand
TTTATGGAATCAGCCTTTGGTGAAACGGTATTTCCCTCGGAACACAACTGAGTGATATCGGAAACTTTAGTTGTAGCCCATTGTTCTTTAGGTAGCTCCTTCACTTGCTTTGTTGTTACACAGCCCTTTAACGTGCCATTATTGGTAACGGGAAACATTTTATAGTGGTATTTGTAAAAGTAATCTTCAACTAGATCGGATACCATTATAGATGGAGGCACAGTTACCGCTTCAGCTGCCATAAACCTGCTTATCGGCTCACCCATTAATGCATTCTTAACCAGTAATTGCCTGTATGACATTTGTGAAGCACTTTTAATGAACATTCCGATGAGAAAGTACCACAAACCACCAATGAAATTGCCGCCAATGAAATTTATTACTCCCAGTATCATCAGGAACAGACCAAATGCCGCCCCTAATCTTGAAGAAATCTTGGTTGCCCAGCGTAGGTCGCCTCTAGCATACCACAGGATCGAACGCAATACTCGTCCACCATCAAGAGGGAAGGCAGGCACCATGTTAAAAACTGCCAGGATAATATTTAGCCAACCCAGGCACACAAGCACACTATTAACAGGTCCAGGCCAATTGACGGCTTTACCTGCCACGTAAAAAAGGAAGAATATGCCGGCCAGAACCACGCTGGAGATGGGCCCGACAATTGCCATGAAAAACTCCGACTTGGCATTTTCAGGCTCCTTGTCCATTTCAGCAACTCCCCCGAAAATGAACAATGTTATCCCTTTCATGGGAAGATCGAATTTTCTGGCTACGAGCGAGTGGCAGAATTCATGAAATATGATGGATACGAACAAGCCCATAGCTCCGGCAGCTCCCATCCACCAGTAAGTAGTGTTAGAAAAACCAGTGAAATAGTGGGGAAACACACCTTTGGCCAACGATCAGGTTATAAGCACTGCCAAAACGAACCACGTAATATCAATGCTTACTTTGAAACCGAAAAGAGTAAACAGTGGCATTTTTCTTTCAAACATTCCCAGTCTCCTATCTTTTACAATTTGGTCGACATAGCATATTTAACAACATCGTATTTGTGTTTAGAATCTGTCTAAAAATAAAAGTTGCTTTTGGAACAGCAAATCTATTACCCAATAATAGCGTAAGTTCTATCTGTGTAAATCAGAGTGGAGTCTGTATTTACTGTCAGTGAAATTGCCTACTCTTATGTAAGAAAGCAGTTGAAAGAATATAAAAAGGTTGTTAGTAATGGCTTTTTTGGAGGATTTTTTGGTTAGACTTTGAATTCAAAGGCCAAAAGCAGTTAGCTGGATATAAGCAGAACTATTTTCTATCCTCACTTTTTGCCCATTTGATAGCATATTGCAGAAGCTCGGTGGCACTATCGAGATTCAGTTTTTCCTTTAGCCGTCCGCGGTAAGTTTCAACTGTTTTTACACTTAAATGGAGATTCTTGGCTATTTGTGAAGCCTTGAGACCTTTAGCAATTAAACGAAAGATTTCAAATTCACGGTCACTGAGGTTTTCTATCGAGGATTTAGCAATTTCTGTCTTGTCACCCGCGAGTTTATGCAGGATTTTTTTTGATATAGTGTCGCTAACGTATATTTCGCCGCTTAAAACCGTACGGATCGCCGTGACAATATTTTCAGAAACAGCATCCTTCATCAGATAAGCTCTGGCACCTGCTCGAAGAGCCCGCTCAGCATACACAGATTCATCATGAACGGAAAGAACTATGACAGATAATTTTGGGTGTCTCGCCTTAATACTCTTTGTCAGTTCAATACCATCTGAATTCTTCAGGGATATATCTACAATAATGACATCAGGTTTTAATTGTCCTATGGCCTTAAGGGCCTTATAAGCATCATCATCGCCGCCGCATACATTCATATCTCGCTGATGGTTGATAATTGTGGTAAGTCCATCTCGCACCACAGGGTGGTCATCAACGATAAGAACCTGTGTTTTATTTTCATTAGTTTTATCTTTTTTTTTCTTCAATGCCATATGGCAATCCTTTGTTAGGAACCTTAACTGCCGTTCGGGAAAATGCAGGTAACAACCGTTCCACTTTTGTCGCCTTTACGAATATCAAGAGAGCCGCCTATCAGGTCAGTACGGTATTTCATAATCTTCAGCCCCAGACCTTTAGTTTTCGGTGATAATTTCGGGAAATCCAGGCCATCATTTTCTACTGACAGAACGGTTCCTCTCTTAGTAAAACGGAGCTTTATCTTGATATTTTTTGCTTTGCCGTGCTTTATTGCATTTGTAATGGCTTCCTGAACGATGCGATATATCTGCTTTGCCTCAACAAGATTTTTAACCGAGACAGATTTTCCACACTGGAATCGACAAGTAACTTTCATTGTTTTTTCTACATTGGACGCCAGCGTTTTTAAGGCCGACACTAAACCACCTGTTTCAATATCAACGGGGTAAAGCATCCTGACGAGGTCTCGTGTCTGAGCAATCGCCTTGTTGGCAAGTTTTGATATTATTAAGGCGTCTTTCATTCCTTCTGATGATTTACCCTTAAGCTCCAGTGCCAATCCTTTGCACTTAACAGCTATACCGGTAAGAGCCTGGCCCATGCTATCGTGCAATTCCTGGCTTATCAGTGCACGTTCTCTTTCAGATATCTCCAAGATTTCTTTTTCCAGGAATCTGCGTTCAGTAATATCCCTTTCGGTTGTTGTAATGGCAAACGGTTCTCCTTTTTCATCTTTCAGTGATGTTGCAGTAAGCGAGATATCTAATACCCGGTTACTTTTTGTAAGACGCTGTGTTTCAAAAAATTCGAGATTCTCCCCTTTTAACACTCTTTCAGTCAGCGACATCATTTCATCCTGCTTATGGTCAGGAATTATCCTGCTGATATTCATCTTCATCGCTTCGGCTTCTTTGTATCCATATATACGCTCTGCACCGAGATTCCATGAGATGATGTTGCCTTCTAAGTCCTGTACTGTAATTGCATCATTGGAGTTGCGCACCGCTGCAGCCAATAATTGCAACTCATTCTCCATAAGTTTGCGCTCAGTAATGTCATGGCCGACACAGAGGATTTCCGTAATTTTTCTATGTTCATCATTGATAGCTTTGTTTGCCCAGGCAACCCATACCCGACGGCCATCTTTACAAATATTCTCACTCTCATAGGTAGCATAAAGTTCAGGCTGCCGTTTTATATCCCTGATCAATTCTGCTGGCTTCCGGCCGGAGCTATCCTTTTCAGGTATTATTGTTCCTATAATATTTTTACCAAGAATTTGTCGCTCAGTATAGCCAAAGAATTTTTGGGCAAATTCATTGAAAAACGTTATTTTCCCGGTTTTATCTATGCGAAGAATAACACAGTCGGCGTTCTCTACAAGCTGGCGGTATTTATCTTCACTTGTCTGCAGCATCTCCTGGGTATGCTCAAGCTCTGTGGTTACATCTTTTAATTTTTTCGTTTGATTTTTCACCTTTCTTGCCTGCCTTTTCCACACTTATCAGGAAATTACAAGAAAACGCCTGAAAATAACTTTTCGTTCATTTTAACGATATTGAACAGATTGTCAACCCGGTATTTGGCAACCGGATCCCGCGAATTGGTGTTGGTGTAGGGAATACTAACGACAGGCGGATAGGCAATTCGGCTTACAATAGAAACAGACTCTGCTCTGATTTACAGAAATCCCCCCTTGGTTACAATTATGTAAGCTATGCCGAGGCGTCTATGTCTAAATGAAAACCGTTAGAAACGGCATTGCATATTAAGAATTTATTTTGGAGGTACAAAAAATGTTAGCTGTAATTGAATGGGAAAATCTTATTGTTGAGCCGGTCCGTGAGATGCTGACCAGAATAATGGCCTATCTGCCTGTACTTCTGGGCGCACTAATAATTCTGATTGTTGGCTGGATTGTTGCCAAAATAATCAGATCGATAGTGAACGGAGTGCTGAAAGTGGTACGCTTCGATACGCTGGCAGATAAGGCTGGTATATCAGCGGTTCTGCGGAAAGGGGACTTGAAGATTACTGCCCGGCAGGTAGTAAGCAGTCTTGTCTACTGGCTTATCATCATCATGGTGCTGGTGATGACAGCAAACGCATTGGGGCTGCCGAAGGCTTCGGACATTCTTTCAAACTTGTTTGCTTATGTCCCGAAGGTCATAGCAGCTCTGCTTGTACTTGTGGTAGCAATGTTTCTGGCAAGTTTTGTATCAGGAATAGTGCGGATAGCTGCGGGCAATGCGAAATTACCTAAACCGGATCTTCTGGCCGGGATAAGCCGATGGGCGATTATAATCTTTGCAGTGACAATCGCACTGGCACAGCTTGGTATTGCTCCGCTTCTGGTAACTGCCACCTTTAATATTATCCTTGGCGGCATTGTCCTTGCTTTGGCTCTTGCCTTTGGATTGGGCGGCAAAGATGCGGCAGCAAGGTATCTGGACGAATTAAGCCAAAAACGCTCTGAGAAACAAGGTTAGCAAAAAGTTAAGCTGCTGAGACTTTGAAAAACTGTTTTGAGTCGGAATAGAAAATGATTATGTGGGTTTGGTCCGTTGGACATTGTGGCTGTCTATATCTGATGCTGAACCCCAAGGTAAAAGGTAAGGAAAAAATTATGAAAAAATACCATATGAAAGCAGCATTTCTGGTGCTTGGCGTGATCGGTTTACAAGTAATGTCCAGCTGTGCAACGGCGCCTCGTTCAGTGCAAGGCAAGGCTGACATTGAGCAGGAGGCCGCAATGGCTTTGGCCAAGGCGCAAAAGAATGATCCATCCCTGGTCAACATATTCGACAAAGCCGCAGGCTACGCCGTCTTCCCTTCGGTTGGTAAGGGCGCAGTGGGTATCGGCGGGGCATACGGCAAGGGCGTGCTCTATGAGCGTGGCAACGCCGTGGGCTATTGCGCTCTGACCCAAGGATCGATTGGTTTCCAGCTCGGCGGGCAGTCCTATACCGAGATCATCTGCTTTGAAACCCAGCAAAACGTTGAGAACTTCAAGCAGGGCAACTTCCGCTTCGATGCCCAAGCCACAGCCGTGGCGATCAAATCAGGTGCCGGCGCTAATGCCAAGTTCACAAACGGTGTGGCGGTTTTCACTATGGACGAGGCGGGACTGATGTTCGAGGCTTCTGTAGGCGGACAAAAGTTCAGCTATCAGGCCAAGTGAC
>JAFGRL010000065.1 GCA_016935195.1 Sedimentisphaerales bacterium | reverse complement strand
TCCCGATAGCCGTCGGCAATCGCAAGCAATTCCTTCTTGCCCTCCGCCGTTGCTCCCATCAACACCAGGATACACTGCTTGGCGTTGGCGGACGACAAAATGCGATTGGAGGGAAAACCATATTTCATAGAGTTCCAGGCCGTCGAAACCACAATCAGCGATCCAGATTCCTTTGCCGGCTAGCCCTTTGTCAATGGCCCTGACAACCCGTTCGATCTGGAGATTTCGGCTGCCCACCTGGGGATCGTTCATGCTGAACAGGTCCATCGCCAGTGGCAAAATCCGTTTGGCGTTCAGGTGGGCATAGACCTCCAGACACCAGTAGCCTGTGACCAGTCGGTCTTCGCTGCCATCGCGGACCAGGCCCAGATACTCCATCTTCTTGGCCCGGGGTTTGGCCACATCGGTCAGGTCGATCACCAGGGGCGTGTCGGGGGGGGATGTAGGAGGCGCACTGGCGGAGGTAGGTTTCGACCGCCTCGCGGAGATCCCCCCTGGCGGTGTTCAAGTGATGGGTCATTCGTTTGACGCGGTAGAAGACATCGGAACAATCGTCGCGGATCCATTGGGCCATCTTCTGGATGCGCAGGGAACCGGAAAAGAGGATGCCGGTCAGGGCCTGGGGCAGGAATTTCTGGCGTGGTTTGTCCAAAACACTGCGTAGGGGAGAAAGGAATTCCCGCAGTAGACGGATGGTGGCCGAGCGTATAAAATGTTTGCTCATCATTTTTAAACCTCCTTGTTCGTTGGGGCATACCGCCTCGGAAAACCGCTTTTTCCAAGAACAAGGAAGTCTTTTGCATATCCCGTGCCAAAACGGGTAACCGCGTGATCCTGACTATTGCAAATATATTTGAATCTGTGTAAAATCAAATAAAAGATCTGGAAATATTGATGAAAGAGTAAGTTCACCTGATATGAAGATAATGTGGGAAAAATGGGTTGCCGCAAATCGGGAGACAAGGCTCATCCTTGCTTTTTTGTATATCCATATTGCTCTTACCATTTCCTTGAATCACACATGTAGTCTGGCTTGCCATAAAAACTCAGAGTGTCATCAGAAATATACGAATGATTGCCATGCTCTTTGCTGTAATGTGGAAAGCAAAATAGTTTTATGTAAAATTGGTTCAGCCGGCATAATTCGTACAGGTGGTAAAAATTGTCCAGCCTGCCTTTATTCACTTTTGGCCAAGTCATTTGAAATAAGCCAGAAATTTTTACCGGTTGCTATTGAGGTATTATCAAGAAGTCAAACCTTACCGCATTTAATTTTTATCAAACAATCTGAATATCTCTCTTCTGTTTCCTTGCGGGCACCTCCATATATCATTTCCTAAGCTTTTTACAGAGTGCAAATGCTCTGTAAACCCATAATTAGCTATCTGACAGTTTCATAATACAGCTTCTATCCTGGATGTTGGGTAATTTCAATTGCGAAAAATATTGAGACTGTAGTCGCTTTGCAGAGCGAGTAAAGCATAATCTGTTTTCCTATAAAAACTTATGAGTACATGAACTTGGAATATTTCAGCATACAATCTGTTAGTATATTCGATTCAAGCGTTAAATGGGTTTTCGCCGCATTCTGCCTGCGAGCGTATATTGTTGCCAAGAAGCAATACTCAAAAATCTTGCTACAGTCGCAACGTATTTGAAAATAAATTGAGAGGTTTCACAAATGCAAAAAATACCAATATTTATAATATTTCTGTTCTCGATAGTACTTGCAAATACCAGTTTTTCCGAAGACGGCAACAGAGATTTTGAAAAATTAAATACGAAGATATTGGAATTACAGAATCAAATCATCGAAATGCAGAAAAGACATGATGCCGAGATCGCGGCATTAAAACAGCAGGTAAACGAGCTTGCTAATCACACAGCAGGAAAAGAATCAAAGGATGAACTTACTGCCTTGCGGGAATTGGCACAGGTCGAAGCAGCAAAGGAAAAACCTCTTGAGGAAAAAACAGAAGATGTAACTTTCAAATCCGGTGGTTTAAGTCTTCAGTCGCTAAATCCTGAAATAAGTTTTGCTGGAGATTTTTTATTTTCCAGCAGACAGGATAGTACCTCAGAAGAGAGCAGCGATTTTGATTTTCGAGTTCTTGATATTCATGTTCAGTCATGGTTGGATCCTTACACCTTTTTTAAGGCTGCGATAGGTGTAACTGAAAATGACGCGGATCTAGGCGAAGGCTATATAACATTGTATCAACTCTCGGATGACATAAATCTTACGCTGGGAAAATATCGTCAACAATTTGGTGTTGTAAATCGCTGGCATAAACACGCGCTCGACCAGGTAGATTTTCCGTTAGCTCTTCGTGAGATTTTTGGCAATGGAGGGCTAAATCAAAGTGGTGTATCATTGGATTGGCTTATGCCTCCGGCTGGTGATGCTTCACAGCAGTTAACCTTCCAGGTAACGGATGGTTCGAATGACCGTTTGTTTGGTGGCAACACATCCAACCGCCCCAGTTTGCTTGCCCATTATAAAAACTACCGAGACCTCTCGAAAGATACTTATGTGGAATGGGGACTTTCGGGTCTCGTTGGCTGGAATGATCAGTGGGAAGTCGGAAACTCTATTACTACACAGGACCGTCGGGAAATGACAACTGTCCTTGGAGCTGATTTTACGGTTCTCTGGGAGCCTACTGAAAAGATGCGTTACAGAAATATCGAATGGCGAAGTGAAGCATACTGGTTAAATAAGGATATTCTCACACCGGATGGCTCCGGAAAAGACACTCTCAATACTTGGGGGTTGTACAGCTATCTGCAGACGAAAATTTCACGTACCGTTGATATTGGTGTCAGAGGCGATTTTTTCGTGCCTGATACCAAGAGTTATGCAGAAAATTCCAACTGGACTTCGCTGTCGCCATTGGCGGTAACCGGCGACAATCCGTATCTGTGGCAAATCGGCCCGTATATTACATGGTGGCAAAGCCCGTTTGTTAAATTCCGCGCCGAGTATGATTATAGTAACGGTGAAGGCATTGAGAATCCGGAGCATGTTATCTGGCTGCAGTGCGTCTTTTCTGCTGGCCCACATAAACATGAACGTTATTGAAGAAAGGAAGAAGTTTATCATGAAAAAGATATTACCAATACTCGGAATGATTCTGGTGTGCTCAACAATTGTATATGCTGAAAAAAGTATAAATGTCGTTACAACACTGCCGGATTATGCATTTTTTGCTAAAGAAATTGGCGGGGATAGGGTTTCTCTCAAAGCCATTGTAGGAGGTGATCAAGATGCCCATTTTATACGTCCTAAACCTTCGTTCGCCACAGCCTTAAGGGGGGCGGATATCTTAGTTGATACCGGCTTGGATTTGGAATTGTGGGTTCAGACAGTAATAGATAATTCGGGTAACGGCAAAATCCGAAGCGGCCAGGCGGGTTACGTCTCTGCATCTGCCGGCATGAATTTGCTGGAGAAACCAGAGACAATATCACGTTCTGAAGGCGGTGTCCACGTTTATGGTAATCCCCACATAACCTGCAGCCCAATTAATATGAAAATAGCTGCCAGAAATATAGCCGCTGGACTTATTAAAAATGACCCTGAAGGTAAAGAAGTTTATCTACAAAACCTCAAGAGATTACACCAGGAAATTGATAAGCGGCTATTTGGTGAAAAACTTGTGGAAATGTTAGGCGGCGAGACTTTATGTACGCTTGCCGAACAGGATAAGCTAATACCGTTCTTAAAAGAAAAGCGGTTTGAAGGTAAACCATTGATCGAATATTTAGGCGGCTGGATGAAAAGAATGCTGCCTTTGCGAGGCATTACTATTGTTACCTATCATAAGAACTGGATTTACTTTTTTAAGCTTTTTGGCCTTGAAGAAGCTGGAAATGTCGAACCCAAGCCGGGAATACCGCCTTCTGCAAAGCATGTAACTGACCTTATTAATCTTATGAAAGAACGAAACATCAGAATTATCCTGGCAGCTAACTACTTTGATGAGCAACAGGTAAAAACCGTTGCCAATAGGACGGATGCCGAGGCTGTAATTGTCCCTTTATATGTTGGCGGAGCAGATGGTACGGAAGATTATTTCAAACTTATCGATTTCTGGATTGATGGTCTTTTAAAAGCTGCAGAAAAAAAAGGGATTTTGAACAAACAGTAATGAAGAAAGATAAATGATATGACCTCTGAAATAGTACGTTTTTTTTCAGTACAGATAGCCTTGCTGGCTGTGGTATTGATTTTACACACTTATATCGGCCTGCACATCGTCAGACGGACCTTGATATTCTCAGATTTAGTACTTGATCAACTGGCTGCTTTTGGCGCTATGGCTGGCATAGCTTTAGGCATAGAATACGGCACATTTAGTTCGTATCTATCCTCCACGGTCGCTGTGCTTTTTGGTGCATTGCTGCTTGCTGTAATAAAGCCGAAAAACCGAGCCATTCCACGCGAGGCTGTGATCGGGATAATGTATGCGATGGCACTGGTAGCCTCGCTGTTATTAGGTGACAAACTCCGCGGCGGCGACGCTTACGTAACCAAAACTCTTGCTGGCTCTATGTTATGGGTTACATGGCCGCTTGTTAGCGTGACAACTGTAGTTTACATTTTGCTTTTGTTATTTCACTGTACGTTCCATAAAAGATTTATCGAACTGGCAGAAAATCCTTCTGGTATCAAAAATGAAAAATTCTGGGATTTCCTGCTGTTTGTAACCCAGGGGATAATTACGGTTATGATAGTTCCTATAGCGGGAGTGCTTTTAGCTTACGCATTTTTAATGATTCCTGCCGCTATAGCGGCCATGTTTACTAAAAAGTGGGCATGGGGAGTAGTGATTGGCTGGACTATCGGTTTTATAGCCTGCCTGATCGGGCTTTGCTCATCGTACTTTTTTAATCTGCCTTATGGCCCCAGCCTGGTTTTGTCTTTAGGTATTTTCTTTGTTGCCGCGATTCTTGTCCGATGCCTGTTTTCCAGCGACAAAATCGTTTTGATGGAGGGGACTCAATAATGCTGCTGATAATTCATACTCTCGGTTTACCTTTTTTAGCCTGTGTTTTGATGAGTTTCATTCTTGGTTACTTAGGAACACACGTAATTAAAAGGGAGGTTATATTTATCGATATCGCCCTGGCACAGATTGCAGCCGTTGGCGCTATCGTAGTTCATATGTTATTTAAAGTGCATGGTAATTCACTTGTGGCATCTTTATTCTCTTTCGGTTGCGTTTTATTAGCCGCAGGATTTTATGCTTTTGTGCGAAGCATGATTACTCAAATTTCTCTCGAGGCAATTATTGGCATTTCGTATGCAATTGCGGCCGCTGCAGCTCTTTTCTTAGTTGGTATTGCACCAGGCGGCCACATGCATATTCAACATCTATTGTCTGGCAGTGTCCTTTGGACGAGCGGCAAACAGGTCATTATAAGCTTGGTGGTATTCTCCATTGTTGGAATCTGTTTTTATCTTATTCGCAAACCAATTGATGGGATATCGAATAATTACCAAGGAAGTTCAGTCAAGAATATGAGAACTGTGTTTTGGGATTTTATATTCTATACTCTACTTGGCATTATTATTACTATATCAGTCCAGACTGCCGGGATAGTGGTTGTATTTGCATACCTGATAATACCCGCTACCATTTCAGCTGTTTTCTCGGCAAGAATGCGACTTATCACAGTTTGGACAGTAGCAATTATCGCTTCACTGGGAGGTTTGCTGTTTGCATACAAATGTGACTTTTCAATTGGCCCGGCTATTGCAATGTTTTTAGGTTGTGAGCTGGTAATAGTTGGGCTTATTCATAAATTCCGGCAGACACGAGGTTCAAGTAAGTACACATATTCTTATTAATTATATATACAGGATCACTACTATCCTGTTATAAGTTGAATAATAACAACTGGTTATGAAACTGGACGTTCTCCATTTGCGGAACATTTTTCGTAAGTGCTTGTGTTATAAGGACTTTCTCGAAAAGTACAATGCTG
>JAFGRL010000064.1 GCA_016935195.1 Sedimentisphaerales bacterium | reverse complement strand
GAAAAATTTTGTTATATTCGATAATTCATCACTAAACCTGGCAAGATCAATGCGGATCTCACGCAGATTTCGGTGTACATCCTTGTTAAACCTTACTCTGCGTTTTGCTAAATCACGGTAAGCCTTCTCTAATGACCCATCCAAAAGACAGTCATATGCTGAAAGTTCGACTAATTGAACGTTGGCTACTTCCATGATATGTAAAATGTCATCAAGGGCATCTTTTTCACCAACAACCAAAGCTGCATCCCAATCCACCACAACCAAATCATGGGAATAATATGTCAAGTATTGCCCGGTTGACTCTGTCGCCTCCTGCTCTGACAAATATGCGGCGTCTTCCTCCTCGGTCAAAAGCCCTGCGATAGAGCATCTATTTGCCTTCAGCCAGTCCTCAGCTCTACTGCCTGAACGGTCATCTATCTGGGGTAAATCGTACAAGCAGAAAACCGTGTAGTTTTCTGTCTGGCTAAGATGCGATACCGGCTTAATACAATAAGGCTCCAATTCCCGTTTAGCTGTTTCAGCTAATCGTTTTATTTCGTCTTCAATACTGCCCTGAGCAAATTTAAGATCGTGATAGCTGACTAAATCTTCGATTTTTTGCACCTGAAATGGTACACGAATCTGAATACTAATTGCACCTATATTGAATACCTTGATGCTTTGCTGGATTTGAACAGTCTTATCGTTAACCTGTCGTTCTTGTGAAGGTAACTTAGCCATTTGAGGGCTATAGAAGAAAAGCTGTTTAGGGCTGCGTTTGCTTGGACCGATGGAATAATTTTGTAATGGTTGGCCGAGAAGCTCTGAAACCGGCTGGCGTTTCATATCATATGCTATATCGAATGCGTAGATATATACAACCTCCCCGCAATACATAAGGTCGGTCTGATTTTCATCAACGGAATTGTAGTTTTGATCAGTTTCCATAATGGCATATATTTGGCACTTTGCAACCTCTTTTGTTCTTAATCTTAAACTTGTTCAGCTTTTCCACCAATCAGAGGGACTGCTGTGATCAGGGCAACTCAGAACAAAATCTACCAATTCATTTAGTTTTGCAGTGGCAAGGGCAATACAGGAATCCGCTGCCCCGTAGTACATGTGAATATTGCCATCTCTTAGTATCCATCCGCAAGGAAAAACAACATTATCAACATCGCCATCACGTTCGTATGTAGCCTTGGGACCAAAAATCCATTCGTCAGTTCGGCGGATTACATGAGAAGGATTTTCTAAGTCAAGCAACACCAAACCCAACCGGTAAATAGAGCCGGACGGCGTAGAACGGACGCCATGATAAAGAATCAACCAGCCTTTCGAAGTTTCCAAAGGTGGCGCTGAAAGTCCAATTCGATTTGCATCCCACCAACTGCCTTCACGAGCATAAATTATTTCCTGATGATTGCCCCAGTGCCAAAGGTCAGATGAAAAAGAAAGCCATATGTTAGCTGGTATGTTTGGTGATCTTGCAACAGGCCGATGAATCATTGCCCATTTGCCCCCGAATTGTTTTGGAAATAAAGCAGCATCTTTATCTTCCGGGGGCATAACTGGCCCCAGCCTTTCGAAAACCTTGAAATCCTCTGTAGTGGCAAGAGAAACTAATGGGCCACCTTTAGAAAATGAGGTATAAGCTATTATCCATTTACCTAACTTTTCAATCCAGGTTACTCTTGGATCCTCTATCCCCCAAAGCTCTTCCGGATGATTTGCCGGATCGGGACGCAAGGTTGGTACTTTATCTATATCCCAATCGGCGATACCGTTATTGCTGCGGGCTACAGTAAAATGTGAGATGCCCCTGAAATCTTCAACGCGGACAAGTAACAGGGTCTGACCGTTAACTTCTACCGCCGCTGCATTAAAAACCGAGTTGGCATTATAGGGCCAATCTTTGACAGATAGTATCGGATTGTCGGGATGTCTTGTAAATAGCTCATGATTAAGCTTTTTGTCCATTGCCATTGTTCCTGCTAAATTCTAATACTCATCTTCTGGAGGCATTGTTGCTGATTTTTTCTTTTTCTCAGGGATTTCGCTTACTACCGCATCAGTTGTGAGAAGCAGTGAGGCAATCGAAGCACCGTTTTGTAACGCACATCTTTCGACCTTTGTTGGTACTATGACCCCAAATTCAATCATATCTCCATATTCTTTACGTAAAGCATCGTATCCGAAATTCCTATCGTTGCTTTCCATAACCTTCTGAGCAACAATAGCACCATCAAGACCGGCATTTTCAGCAATCTGCTTTATAGGAGCCACTACCGCTCTTCTTACAATATCGACACCTATTTTTTCATCTCCTACCGCTTTGATTTTTTTCAAGCTGGGCAAAGCTCTGAGTATTGAAATCCCGCCGCCCGGTAAAATACCTTCTTCTACAGCCGCTCGGCAGGCATGTAAGGCGTCGTCAACACGGGCCTTTTTCTCCTTCATCTCTGTCTCTGTAGCAGCGCCAATATTAATCTGAGCTACTCCACCCGCCAGCTTTGCCAATCTTTCTTCAAGTTTTTCCTTATCATAGTCACTCGTGGTTTTTTCAATCTCATTTTTAATCTGTTCTATTCTACCTTTTATGGCGTCTCTGCTTCCAGCTCCTTCGATAATGGTAGTCGTATCTTTATCAATGGTTACTTTTTTTGCTCTGCCAAGCTGTTTTAGCTCGATATTCTCAAGCTCAAGACCTAAATCTTCCATAATTGCCTGGCCCCCGGTCATAATCGCAATGTCTTCAAGCATCGCTTT
>JAFGRL010000063.1 GCA_016935195.1 Sedimentisphaerales bacterium | reverse complement strand
GAAGATTGAAGAGAGTTCGGCAATACTGGAATGCGTTTAAATTTGGTTATCAAAAGTTACGAAGACGGAGGTTCGACCTGGTTATTTTCCCGAGGTGGGATGCAGATTATTATTACGGTGCGATGTCGGCTTATTTTAGTGGGGCCTGTTGGCGGGTGGGTTATTCGAAAAACTCTACTCCCAAAAAGAAAGCATTTAATCCACACATCGACAAGTTATTTACTCATATAATAGATGATAGTACGGCCAAGCATGAAGTGGAGCACAACTTGGACATAATTCGTTACTTGGGTGGAGTTGCTCAGGAAGAACATCTGGAATTGTGGTTGGGTCCCGATGACGAAACTTTTGCTGAACAGCTCTTGAATTCTTACAAAGTTAATCGCGGGGATTTGCTAATTGCACTGGGGCCGGCTGCGCGAGCTGGCAGGCGCAGGTGGCCGCTGGCAAACTTTGTAGAGTTAGGTTGCTGGTTCCAGAAACAATATCAGGCCCATCTTGTAGTTGTAGGCGGGAAGGGAGAGGAAAACATAGGTCGGGAGTTGGAGCAAAGAACCGGCGGTTATGTGATAAATACAGTAGGCAAAACTACTCTACGCCAGACGTGTGCTGTTTTAGAACGCTGTAATTTGTTCATCGGCAACGACACCGGCCCTATGCATCTTGCTGCTGCGGCAAATGTGCCGGTCGTCGAAATTTCGTGTCACCCAAAATCTGGCTACCCAGCACATACGAATTCACCCATTCGATTTCGGCCATGGAGGGTGCGTCACGCTGTCCTTCAACCGGAGAAGGCAACTAAACCCTGCACGCAAGCATGTACAGCATCGTACCCACATTGTATCTTGTCTGTCACGGTTGAACAGGCAAAAAAAGTTTCTATGACACTTTTATCAGCGATGGAAAAATCTACCCATATTCAAAATAAAACTTTTTGAAAAGGAAAATATTGGCTGATGCAGCACACAATTAAAATGCTGATAAGGTTGTTATTTGCAAAGTTTGGATTCCAAATTCAGCGGATACCTTCTGGCAAGCCCAACCCGATTCTTCTGTGGGATACCGATGAAGTATTCGTTTCTTTATTGAAAGAGATTAAAGGTCGTGCTGTAGTAGGGCGGAGAGGGTGCTTTATGCTTTATCAACTGGTAAAGCATGCCATTAGTATGGATGGTGATATCGCTGAGGTTGGCGTTTATAAGGGAGGAACCGCAAAACTAATAGCAAAAACAATTGCTGGAACTACTAAAACCCTCCATCTTTTTGACACTTTTTTAGGGATGCCGCCGACCGATATAACAAAAGATATTCACAAAGAGGGAGATTTTTCTGACGCACCGCTCAATGAGGTTAAGGCGTATTTGAAAGATTGTGGTAATGTTCGATTTTATCCCGGTTTTTTCCCGGCTACTTCTGACAGTGTAAGCAATCTGCAATTCTGTTTTGTTCATATTGATGTTGATATTTACAAATCGGTAGCAGATTGTTGTGAGTTCTTTTACCCGCGGATGGTAAAGGGAGGCATAATGGTTTTCGACGATTACGGTTCTTTGAGTTGTCCCGGTGCGAAAACAGCCATCGATGAGTTTTTTGTGAATAAGCCAGAGTACCCTTGTTATTTGCCGATGGGGGAATCCTTGGTCGTAAAACTCTAAAGTGGAAAAACCGGCTTATAACTCTGCAAACGTAGAAGGGACAAATGTAAACTTACCGTAGTTTGACGCGAGTAGATTTTATAAATGCACAAAGTTGCAAAATTATCGGAAAAGTCTTCACATTGCCCTGCTTTAGAGGATTTACCGCCTCCTCCCGAAGGTAAAACCGGCTGGCCGTGGACTGAACAAAGTAAACCGCTGCCGGATACAGCCCCGGGTGGTCAGTTATGGCCCAGGATAAGTATTGTTACACCAAGTTATAACCAGGGCAGGTTTATCGAAGAGTGTATCCGATCTGTATTGCTGCAGAGCTATCCCGATCTTGAATATATCATTATAGACGGCGGCAGCACTGATGAAACTATCAGTATTATAAAAAAGTATGAGCCGTGGCTGGCCTACTGGGAAAGCGAGCCCGACAGAGGGCAAAGCCATGCAATCAACAAAGGACTGCTGAAAAGTACGGGAAGATTTTTCAACTGGCATAATTCCGACGACGTTCTAATACCTGATAGTTTATCAACTATGGCCTCAGCGATGCTCAAATCCCCAGAAGCTGGTTACATTCACGGTTACCGTATTCTTATCGATTATAAAAGTATTATCCAAGCTGGTAATGAATCTGCCGGAAGTAACAAGATTAGCTTCTCACCTGAACTGACAACTGCCATTTCCACTTTACAGTCGGGCTATCAGCCAGGGTGTCTGATGGATAAACAACTCGCGGTCGAGGTTGGTATGGTGGATGAGAGTCTTCATTATATTATGGATGTTGATATCTTACTGAGGATTGCTCTGGTAAGACGTCCTATATATATATCGTTTCCAGCTGTTTGTTTAAGGGTTCATCCCGACACTAAGAGTCTTGAGTGGAATTCCCAGCGTGCCAACGAAAGAATTTATGTTGCTAAAAAAATATTCAATCGTACCGATTTGCCCGGTTCCATAAAAAAATTGAAACGACAAAGCTTTGCGACTGCTCATCAATTTGCCTGGCGGTGTTTTGGCGAAGCGAGAATGTACTCATCCGCTTTATGGCATTTATTGCTGGATATTTTTTACTCACCTCGCAACGGCTGGAAAAAGCGGCTTGCAAATTACAAATTGCTCAGGTTTGGCAACCGAACACGGAGTTTTCTTACACAGACTACATCTGGTTAGAGAGGGGCTATGCATCTAAAATTCTGGTTTAAAACAGCTCTTTACTGCTATATGCCGGGTGGCTATGGATATATGCGTCATCTTCGTAAATTCCGTGACCCAAACTATGTCTACTGCCGCGATAAACACGGCGTTCGCGATAAGCATCACCGCCAAAGTGGCTGGAAGGAGCAAAATCAGAATGATTTCCATTATCGAGATTATAAGGACTACCAGGAGTACGTAAATCATCAGGGTCAGAAATTCGAAGAAATATTGAAAATGCGTGGCGGCTTTACAAATCGGGTAATAGCAGCTTATCGCCGTAGGTTCTATCGTCGGTTTTGTCGTTTGTCTGTTCTTTTGCCGAAGTCGGCACATATTCTTTGTGCCGGTGCACGTCAGGGAACGGAGGTCGAAGTTTTGTGGGATACCGGTTTCAAAAATGCCTATGGCATTGATTTGAATCCTGGACCAGACAATAAATTTGTTCGTGTTGGTGATTTTATGCATCTGGAGAACCCTGACTCTTCTCTTGATATGATTTATTGTAACGCCTTGGATCACGCCTTCAATCTTGAGTCTTTTTTCCGTGAACATGCTCGTGTAATAAAACCAGATGGTTACGTGTTATACGACATCGCCGTACAGGATAAGGAACACGGGGCGTTTGAAGCTGCCGGCTGGAAATCACAGGAGGCTTTGTTTCTTTTGATGCTTAAATATTTCAAAAAAGTGAT
>JAFGRL010000009.1 GCA_016935195.1 Sedimentisphaerales bacterium | reverse complement strand
CCCAGGTATGCCCGAACGCCTTGACCAGATGGTCGGCCGCAGCCTTACTGGCAGAATATGGTGAGTTCGGACTTAATGGTGTCTTCTCGGAAAACTTACCTTCCGGCCCCAGCGAGCCGTAGACCTCGTCGGTGGAGACTTGAATAAAACGGTCTAACTTCTTATCACGAGCCGAGCCAAGAAGGGTTAACGTACCTGTAACATTGGTCTCAATAAAAATCTTTGGCCCGGTTATCGAACGGTCCACATGGCTTTCAGCGGCGAAATTAACGATTGAGTCTACCTTATATTCATCAATAATCTTTTCAACCAGCGGGCCATCACAGATGTCGCCTTTAATAAATTTATGGTTGGGGTTTTCTAAAAACCCATGTAGGTTCGCCAGGTTACCTGCGTAAGTTAACTTATCAAGATTGACGACAAAAAACTCAGGGTGCTCGGAAAGAGTCATCCTGACAAAGTTACTGCCTATAAAACCTGCCCCACCTGTTACCAGAAGTCTTTTCATAGTCGTTCCAGAAATTTCCCTAACGGCACCTGCCACGGTGCAATTGGCTCTGCCAGCAATGCCTTAATTTTGTCACAGTTAAAACAACTGTTCAACGGTCTTTTCACTGCAGTTTTGTAGTCGCTGCTCTGACAGCTATTAAGTTCTACCTTCAAATTCAGTTTATCAAGGACGAATTTCGCCATATCGAATCGGCTGATAAAACCTGCGTTTGCGAAGTGGAACAATCCCTCAGGTTTTCTCTGCAATAGTCTGCAAATCACTTTTGCGACCTCAGCAGTTGCCGTTGGCGAGCCTGTCTGGTCGCTAACTACCTTAAGCTCTCTATTGTTTTTAGCAGCCTCGATTAACTTTGTTACAAAATTACGGCCATATGTACCGTATGTCCACTCGATTCGCATTATACAGTGATGGCAGCGGCTTTCAATCAGAAGTTGCTCGCCTGCCAGCTTGCTTTTGCCATAGGCGTTGATGGGATTTGGCTCATCTGACTCAACGTAGGGCCTTTTAGAGCTTCCATCGAAAACGAAATCCGTACTTATGTGAAGTACCCATTTATGGGCTCTTTTTGCAATTTGGCCGAGCTTACTCACTGCTTCGGCATTTATTTTGTAGGCGAGATCATTTTCGCTTTCAGCTTTTTCGACATTGGTATAAGCTGCGCAGTTAACAACAGCCGAAGCCTTCGAGACAGCGTTTTCAAGCTGGTTGGTATTGGTGATATCAAAGTCCGGCAGGTCAAAAGGGACGGCATTGATTTTCTGGTCCTGACAGGCTAAGAGCACATCAGAGCCGAGCATACCCTTTGCGCCTAATATAGCAACGCTTTGTTTATCCATCTTTTCGCGCCCAGTCGTATGGGATGTTATTGTCGTGTGGGTCGGTTCGGTATTCGTCCGGCTGCTCATAATTATACATTTCCGAGACGATGTTTACTATATAGGCTTCCACCTGGCTGACACACATCCATCCGTGCTGCACACCCGGAGGAATTCTAATCAAACCCGGACAGTGCTCACCAAGATAGATCTGATTAATCTCGCCATAAGTTGGAGAATTTTTGCGGTTGTCGTAAAGAGCAATTTTGACCATTCCCTTGATAACGTAGAAATGGTCGGTCTGCTTTCCGTGGTAGTGCCAGGCCTTTACGACTCCGGGATAGGTCGTGGTAAAATACACCTGACCGAATTTCTCGAACCATGGGTCGTCGGCTCTGATTATTTCACCAAGTCGGCCGCGCTCGTCCGGCAGAACTTTTGCAGTACGTACTCCAAGGCCGTCAATCATAGCTTCCCAGCCGCGCACTATTAAGCCTTGCTGAGAGAAAACGGTTTTTAGTTTTGCTGTTTTTTTTGTCATTTGGGAGGGTCCTTTACAATGAGCTCGTTGGCTCTGATAAGTGACTGGAACGTACCGGCATCAGTCCACCAACCATCAAGTATGTCATAAGTCAACTGCTGCCTGGCAATGTAGGCGTTGTTGACATCGGTGATTTCGAGTTCGCCTCTGGCTGATGGTTTCATGCTATGAATAATGTTAAAGACTTCGGCATCGTAAAAGTATATGCCGGTTACAGCGTAGTTGGATTTAGGATTTTTGGGCTTTTCATCAATACTAATAACCTTGTTACCGGAAATCTGGGCGACACCGAACCTCTGGGGTTCATTTACCTCTTTAAGAAACAACTTTGCCCCATTTACCTGTGAAGCGAATTCTTCGACGTGAGTTTTTAGTGAGGCCTGGAATATATTATCTCCCAAAATAACAGCTATACCATTATTATGAGCGAAGCCCTCGGCTAAGCCGAGTGCCTGAGCAATTCCGCCTGCCTCATCCTGCACCTTATAAGTAAACTGACATCCGAAGTCTTTGCCGGAGCCGAGCAGGCTGACAACATCACCCATATGTTCGATGCCGGTAACAACCAATATCTCTTTGATACCTGCGGCTATGAGTTTTTCTATCGGGTAGTAAATCATAGGCTTGGGGCCTACTGGCAGCAAGTGCTTATTTGTTACCTTCGTAAGCGGCATTAGCCGAGAGCCGGTTCCTCCGGCAAGGACAACACCTTTTATATTCACTGCTTTACCTCATTTAAAAAATCAAATATCACAAATTAAATATCAATTGGGAAACATTTAAAGAACGTTACATAAATGTCACCACCTCGATGGCGAAGCTTTTTCTTGAGGTCGGTTTCAGTTACAAGCCATTTCATTACTTTTCCTCCTTCTAAAGGCGTCCACAAGCGTTGAAAGAATTATAAGTTTTTATTTTTCTTTCTTGGCGGGATTATTTGAAATTTCAGAGAATTGCTGATAGCTTCTATTGCCGGACAGTCACGCGTGTGCATTGTTTTGTACTTAACTCTGATATTATGAGTTCCCAAAGATAAATTAATGTTTTGTCTTTTATCTTTTTGCATCAACGGTTCTTTCAAGACCCAATTTTCATCGAGTTTAATTTTGAGAAAATCGTACTTCACTGTCTTTGGTTGGAATCCGGCAAACGAAATATCAATTGATGTCGGACCGTTCCATTTATACCACTTTCCATCAACTTCAACCTCGCAAAATTGTTCTAATGCAACACAGCCCAAAGTTTTGTCGCTGGTATTTAATAAATCCATCGTAAAAACCGGGATGTTATCTGAAGTAAATTTTCTCGAACGCCTGGAAGAATTTATCCTGATTTGAAGACCATTAACTTCATCGCCCCATATATTATCTCTTTCATAGTAATTTTCGTCTTTTTCTTTCAACCACCATGGAGTGTTAATTATCTGTTCGGCTTCATTAGGGCCTTTGTAAACAGTATGCTTGACGTTTCTGTAATAATCCCAGAATAAATCTTCAGCGTCCTTATTATAAAATTTGAAATTACCTTTTGATTGTTGCTCCTCAAAAAACAGCCTGAAAGCGTCCAGAGGTTCCGGTCCAGCCTGTTGAAAAATCACCCTGCCTTTATACTGATTATACAATTCTCTTTTTATTTTCCAGCTTAAAATAACTGATTTGCAAACGTCGTTACTACTCCGATACATACGATTTGGGTCAGGGGCTATTTCAAGAAGATGGCTATACATGTTACAATTTTTTTCAAGCTCAGCCTTTTTATCCGCTTCCAGATTTTCAGCAATAAGTTCTTTTGCAAAATTGTCTCTTTCTGTTTTCCTTCGCTGATTCTCAGAACTCCAGAATGTACGCATATGCTCTTTAAATTCTTTGATTTCCTGCTCTGTTACGTTAATCCCTTTTTCTTTTGTATATTCATCCCATAAAGGTTTGAAAAAACGGCCAAGTTTTGATTCTCTGGACTGCTTAAGCCATAGATTAAATCGATCACCAGCCTCCGACTCCCGATGCTTTTTCTTTTCATCTGGATTAGGCTCTATATCTTTAAGGCATACTTTATGGCCAAGAACTTCCACAAGCACCGTATCGTCCGTCAAATTCTCAAAAGGTTCTGCATTAACAACGTTAATACCTAAGACCAGCATCGAAATCACAAATATAAACAGAGCAATACTTTGTCTGACTGTCATACTTATGTTTCCTTTTTATTATTGAACTGACGTTTTCCATTTAAATCTGTTAAGTGGCGCAGTTGAGCCTTATTTCCAATAGAATATCAAATTTGTCCCGAAAATTCACGTTATTTAACTTTATTTCGAAGTTCTTTAAGTTTCAATTCTTTATCAAAATTGACTCTCAGAGCGTCCTTTTTGCTTTTTGATATTTAATATAAGTGTTAGAACTGGTCAAGAAAACGCAGGTCATTTTCAAAAAGCAGCCTGATATCCTTGATACCGTATTTGTGCATAGCGAGTCGTTCTATTCCAAAACCAAAAGCCCAGCCTGTATATTTTTCACTGTCAATACCAACAGCATCGAAGACATTCGGGTCAACCATACCGCAGCCGCCAATTTCCATCCACTCGTCTCTGCCGTCCTTTTTTGACCAGAGTACATCGACCTCACCACTTGGCTCTGTGAATGGGAAAAAGCTGGGCCTTAAGCGCCAGCAGATTGTTGGACCGAAGAAAGCGTGGATAAACTGGTCGATGGTCGTTTTCATATCAACCATGCTGATTCCTTCGTCAACAACCAAAGCCTCAAGCTGATAAAACATATACATATGAGTAGCATCTACGGTATCAGGTCTGTAAACCCTGCCCGGAGCAACAACCCTTATAGGCGGCTTTTGTTTTTCCATAACGCGTATCTGAATCGTTGAGGTCTGGCTTCGCAACAGAGTATTGTCATCTATGTAGAAATTATCACGCGAATCCCTTGCGGGATGGCCGATGGGGATATTCAAGGCAATAAAATTGTGCCACTCATCTTCTACTTCAGGACCATAGGCAACTGTAAATCCCAGTCGGCCGAATATCTCTAACAATTCATTTATAGTCTGTGTGATGATGTGCATTTTGCCAATTTTAGGTCGTTTGCCCGGAAGCGTTACATCGACAAATACAGGTTGCTTTTTCTGAGATAGTTTTTGTTTAATCTGATTGAAGACCTGGGTAACATCCTTTTTTGCCCTGTTTGCAAGCTTCCCGGCTTCACGCCTTTGCTCGGAGGAAAATTCGCCTATCTGGCTGAGCATGCGGGTAATTTGACCTTTACGGCCGAGATATTCTACGCGAAATTCCTCAAGGGCTTGTGTATCAGTTATATGCTTGGCGCACTCAAGAGCTTGGTTTCTAATCTGCTCAAATTGCTTAAGCTTCTCTGGCATTTAATTTTTAAGTCTTTATTGTGGAACTGCCCCGAATCTGTATGAATTTTCGAGCCTTTTAAGGGCTGGATTTTGCGCTTGAAGTTTGTGTTGCCTGCCTTGCTGTTTCGACTATAGTGTCAAAACCCTTTGGGTCAGCGATAGCTATTTCACTGAGCATTTTTCGGTTCAGTTGAATATCCATCTTCTTGCAGCCGTCGATGAGCTGGCTGTACTTTATGCCTCTTTGCCGGCACGCAGCGCTTAAACGCGTTATCCACAATGCACGGAAATCCCTTTTTCGTCGTTTTCGGTCAATTCTTGCATTTACGGCAGCCCGGACAGCAGCCTCTTTAGCCAGACGATAGAGTCTGCCTGCTGAGGCTCGATAGCCCTTTACAGCCTTTAATATACGTTTTTTTGCTCGATGTCGCGCTGCGCCTTTTCTTGCTCTTGGCACCTTTGTTTCTCCATTAGCGACGGTAGCCTTTTAGACAGATAGAACCCGATAATTTATAACAGGCCCAGTCAGCCACAGACTTTAATACGCATTTTTTGGGCCATTGCACCTGTGACGGTAGCTGAGGCAGCTATACGTCTGCGGCGTTTTGCATTTTTTCCGCTCATAAGGTGGCCTGCTCCGGCCCGCCTATGCTTTATCTTGCCGCTGGCGGTCACTTTGACCCTTTTTTGAAGTCCTTGATGCGTTTTCTGCTTCGGCACTACAGTCATTCCTAAGTAAATTTCGAAAAATTTGAAAGCTTGGATTTTATGTTCTCCGGCGAACTTAGTCAATAATAATACCATTTATAAACTTCAGAAAAATTTAAGGTTCATACAAATATTTTGTCTGATTCGCCGGTGGCACTGAAGTTTGTTGCCGATTTAAGCGAAAAAACCTTAAGGTCAGGGCTTTCTGATATTAGGTTTTGAAGTTATCGGCGGTTCAGGAATCAAATATGGTCCTTCGGAGACAAATTCAGCGTTTCTGGAGCAGGCAGTGAGTTTTCACAGCTGGAGCTGATTTCGCTGGTTCTTAATTGTTTTTTATACTTTACGTAGTAGCTTTTCAGGTCGGCCTGGTCTGCTGGCTGTATGTGAGCAACAGGAATTGGTGGTTACGCAGGCCGGGTATCAGGAGGCTGCTCAGCCTGCAATAATTTATGGGGTGATTTGGTTGGGTCGCCAATTTTATTGTAATGAGAGGATATTTGATAAGTTATGGCACACCTTTTTAGATTTAAGCCTAAAAAAGATGTCTCTGTCACAGATAACGCAGGCGATTATTTGGATAATGGTGCAGAACAGATAAGGGGTTTATCAAACCTCTACTGTCCACAAGAGGAAGAGACAATCCATATTCGCGATATTGCTGATGTTCTGCATGACAGAGACGTAATTAATTCTGAGCAGCTTGACGGGATAAGGCAGGCACAGCTTCGTCAGCCCCAGCGTGACATAGAGGCGATAATAAAGGAACTAAGAGTTGCCGACGATTCGAAGATTTCTGTTGCACAGGCCGATTTGTATGGCTTTGAATTTCGCCGTGTTGAGCTAGAGCAGGTGGATAAGGAAGCTTTCAGCAGGATTGAACTTGACTACATAAAAAGCAATTACATTATGCCGATAGGTGTTGACGGAGACAAGCTTGTGTTAGCTACAAGTCGGCCATCGGATCTTTTCATTATCGAGGATGTAAAAAGAAAGACACAGATGGATGTAGAGGTGGTTGTGTGTCTGGACGCCGATATCCAGAGAGTTTGCAGCAGCGTTGAAGAAGAGAACATCGATTACAATCTCGATGACATTATGAGCGATATGACCGACGTAGAAGTTGTCCAGGACGAGCAGGACGACTTCGAAGACCTGGAAAAGATGGCGGGGCAGTCGCCTGTTATCAAGTTTGTAAATTATCTTATCAGTAATGCAATTAACGAAGGTGCCAGCGATATTCATATCGAGCCTAAGAATAAATCCTGCAAGGTGCGATACCGTATAGACGGTGTGCTGTTTGAAGCTATGCAGCCCCCGTTGAAGATGCATCCGGCGATTGTCTCCCGGATAAAAATAATGTCGAACCTTGATATCTCAGAGAGACGGCTGCCGCAGGATGGTAAAATATCGGTCATTGTAGGGGGCAGGGGAATCGACCTGCGTATATCTACACTTCCTACAAGCCACGGCGAAAAAGTGGTTATAAGAATACTGGACAGTAAGTCTATTTTACGAGGCCTTGACAATCTTGGGATGGAGAAAAATGTAGCTGAGGTCTTCCGCAGGCAAATAGCTCTTCCGCACGGGATTTTATTAGTTACAGGGCCGACCGGCTCCGGCAAAAGTACAACACTCTACTCAGCCCTTTGCCAGATGGATGGAGGGAAACTAAATATCTCTACCGTTGAGGACCCTGTAGAGTATGAGCTTGATTTTTGTAATCAGGTACAGACCAGGGAAAAGATAGGTCTGAACTTTGCCACAGCTCTGAGGAGCCTGCTACGACAGGACCCGGATATCATAATGATTGGTGAAATAAGAGATGCCGAAACTGCGCGGATCGCAGTTCAGTCTGCTCTGACAGGACATTTGGTCTTATCCACACTGCATACAAACGATGCTGCCAGCAGTGTGACCAGACTTGTTAATATCGGCATCGAGCCTTACCTGATAGCTGCATCTGTTAATGCTGTTCTTGCACAACGTCTGGTAAGAAGGATCTGTCCAAAATGTAAACATCCGATTAAGGTGCCGGATAACCTGCAGAAGTATCTGGAGCAGTCATCAATGCAGTCCGATGATATCTATCAGGGCTCCGGGTGCGATTACTGCAGGGGTTCCGGCTATAGCGGCCGGGTTGGGATATATGAACTTTTGGTCATAGACGATGGATTCCGGAACATAATCAATACGGACTCATCGGTTAACAACATTCGCAGAGCATTTCGTCAGACAGGATGGCCGGGTTTGTTTGACGATGGGATGGAGAAGGTAAAACAGGGTCTTACCACCATAGAAGAAGTGTTGCGAGTTACTGAGGCATACGCTGGAAATGTAAATAAACCTACCAGCCGGGCGGCTGAGGTTTGAAACTATGATAAAGAAATTAGTTATCATTAGCATATTCCTTTCTGTTGGCGGCGGCGGAGTGTTTGCCTGGCTGCTGATCAATGAAAGAAACGAGCAGCAGCAAGTTGCACAATACAGACAAAAGTACGACTGTGAGCTTGACGAGTATATGCAGAAGTACAGCCGGTGGTCTGATACCTCTGAGTATTTACGGGGACCAATACCAAGCTGGAACGGAAATGGTAACGGTACAAAGACAAAAGTTCAACTGAAGAGGGAGCAAAAAGAGCGATTAAAAGCGGATTTGGAGAAACTGGCCAGCGGTGATATGGGAGTGTACCCGTTTGCGAATGTGCTTTATGGTCAGGACTGGCAAAATGAGCTGAAAAAGTACAAGGCTCGTAAGGAACTTGGCGAATTTGGCCTTTTTGCTTCACTGCTGTGCGGCATCGTCGGCGCAGCAAGCTTCTCATCTTACTTGCTGTATTTATTAGTTAAACTTCTTAATAAATGCTTTTGTTCTTTGAGTAAATCCCTGTCGAGGATAATGTTTCGCCAAAAAAAGACCGAACTTAAATCGGTTCAGACAAAAGAGCATGCAGAAAGAAAAGATACACCTCAAGTTCGGCGGCAGCAAACCCAGCCGCCCAGGGTAATCAAGGCCCTTGTGGATTCACGCTGGGCGGACTTTAACAGAAACTATAGGAAGTGGTATGAACCGGCTGCATCTCAGCAGGGTTCAGGCCAGGCAGATGAGAACAAATTTACCAAATCCGTAGAATTTTCTGAGAAAGTGGCAGTGGTATTGGGAAGCAGCGGCACCGAACAAGAAAAAAATAGTTCGGAACTATCAGCGGAGGTCAATAACGCACTCGGTACCGAATGTGCTACGGCTGTTGTTGAAGTCGGTCCGGATGATAATATCCGCTCAGAGTTTGAAAACACTGACACTTTGAATAATGCACAGGATGGTAACGGACTGGACAATACCCTTCGTGAGTTGACTGAGCAGGTCTCGGCGATTCGCGAGTATGCCGCTGACCAGCAAGATCAGGTCAGAAAGCTGCAGGATGGCTATGACTGGAGTATTATACGCAAGTTTTGCCTTCGTGTAATAAGGTGCATTGATAATATTGACAGTCGTATCGAGAAATTGTCAGAACTTGCCAGGGATTCGAATACAAAGGCTGAAAATTTGAAAAATGATATGACAATAGCACATCTAAACGAAGTAAAAGACGAGTTAATCTTTACTCTGGAATCCAGCGGCATTGAAAGATACGAGCCTAAATACATGAGCGATTACCGCGGTCAGGAAAAGACTGCGGAGGTACTCAAAAGCAGAGAAAACTGTGATGACTCGAAGCAGAGAGGAAAGATTGCCAAAGTTGCCAGGGCGGGTTACAGATACGTTATTGATGATGAAACAGCAAGAATCATTCGTCCTGCGCAGGTTAGACTTTTTGGCTGAAATTGGAAGAAAAGAGAAAAATGGCAAATATAGTAGGCATAGATCTTGGGACAACATTTTCAGCATTGGCTTCTCTCAACAGCATAGGCAGGCCTGATATAGCCTGTAACGGCGACGGAGAAAGACTAACTCCATCGGCCGTATTCTTTGATGAGGAAGATAACGAGGTGATTCGTGTCGGCGTGGAAGCATTGAATTCAAGGTATCTAAATGCCGACAGGTCGGTGCGATGGATAAAGCGGCATATTGGAGATTTGCGATATCGAAAGGATATAGACGGCAAAGAATGGAGTGCCGTCGAGCTGTCGGCTTTGATTTTGAAAAAACTAAGGCAGGAATGTTCAGCAGAATATGGCCAAATCCGTGATGCTGTTATTTCTGTTCCTGCACACTTCGATGAAATTCGAAGAAAAGCGACTATGGATGCCGGGACAATGGCAGGGCTGAATGTAATCGGTATCGTCAATGAACCTGTCGCCGCTGCTCTTTACTACGCTACAACACGCCGGGTCTCCGGGAAAGTGCTTGTTTATGACCTTGGGGGTGGGACATTCGATGTTTCAATAATAGATGTTAAGGACAACAAAATTGATATTATCTGCTCGCAGGGAGAGCATGCATTGGGCGGCATTGACTTCGACAGGAAGATATTAGAAATACTAAAACAGAACTATGGAGACAAATTCGGCGTCGAGTTGATTGATTCGGATGAGAGTCAGGCTAAGTATGAGGATGAGGCTGAAGACATCAAGAAGACGCTTTCACGCAGGCAGGTAGCAAAGAAATTACTTTATGGACCGGCTGGCAGTATGAGGGTCGAAATTACCAGGGAGGAGTTTGAGCAATCCATATTGCCGTTATTGGCCCGGACTGAAATGCTTCTAGAAGTTGCCCTGGAGGAGGCAGGAATCGAGGCTGCTGAAGTGAACAAGGTTTTGCTGGTCGGGGGAAGTACTCGTATCCCTGCAGTGCAGCAGCTTCTGGAAAAAAAGTTTGGTTGTGTGCCGGAGACAACCATTAACGTAGATGAATGTGTTGCACTCGGTGCTGCACTGCATGCCGGGCTTACTATGCTAAGACAAAAACCAGAGGAAGTGCCGGCTGGTATATGTGGGGGATTGAAAGATATTCATCTCACGGACGTTTGTAATCACAGCTATGGAACCATCTGTGCACCGATTGACAAACAAACAGGGCGACGCGTCATCGAGAACCGTATCATCCTTAAGAAAAATACTCCTTTGCCCTGTCAGAGCGAACAGATGTTCTACACAATGACCCGGGATCAAAGAGAAATACAAGTAACAGTAACTCAGGGTGAGGATACGACTGTCGAATATGTCAACAAAATTGCGACACATAAGCTAAAGCTTCCCGAAGGCCGGCCTGCAAAATGCCCCATCAAGGTTACTTACAGCTATGACCTCAATCAGAGGATGCACTGCAGATTCCATGACCTTGAATCCGACAGGGTTCTTGAAGTGGATTTCTCGTTGAACGAAACTGGCCAGATGACAGCCCAGCAGGTAAAGGAAAAAACAAATCAATTGGAATTGATGAAAGTCAAATAAAAGCATCATATCAGGATGTCTTTCGTCTCTGTGTTTGAATCGGAACCTTTATTTAGTTTTTGTTTTGAGCAGCTATGTTTGCGTCATTTTACGAGCGATTAAAGGGCGTTATAAGCAGATATGGCATATCTGATTTGATAAGGTATGTACACTTGCGATTCCGTTCGCGGCAGAGGCACGAAAAACCAAATCTGAATTTGCTTACATCTTTTAGCGAAGAATCAGATATCCCCGGCCTTAGGTGCCGGGTTCATCTTGACAACCATAAAGGCAGGCCAGGGGATAGTTTTATTGTTGATATATCCGGCTCAATTCACGCCCCCGCTGGTACCAATGATGCACAGGTTCGGGTAAGAATAACAGATATTACTGATGGAATCGACCAGGCCGGTCCTGTCTGTAGTCAAAACAAAGTATCGAAAGAAGGGAAGAAGACTGATTTTATATACACCGGCAATCTCGGCAGATTGCCAAATGAGATAACGAATCTTTCAAACTGGACAGAGGTCGCAAAGATAAATATCGATTGGTTGCTGTTTCCTCACAATGGCAGACGCCAGTTACAGTTTATCGTATCAATTATATCAAGCCAAGCTAAAGAGGAAATTGCTCACTGCCGCTGCAGTTTTTCATACGAAAATGCGAACTTTGGTTATATCGACCTGGACAATAATATACAACGAGCAAGAACTCTGACAGTTGCGCTTGCCTTTGCAGTCAGTGCCGAAGACCAGAGGCTCTATAACTGCGAAGTTGAGCTTATAAAAAACTGGGCAAGAACAAAAATCGGTTTATACGGTGCGAATGTAAAGGCCGGAAATAAATTCGAGGCAGCTTTGGACAGAACTGTCGAATTCTTCTGCGCGGGAAATCAATTGGATATCCATAAGATTTGCAGGGAAATGACAGAGATAGTTCCGCTTTGCTATCGTTACGATGCTCTGGAGCTTTTCCTTCGCGTAGCATCAGCCAAGTCAAAAGCTACCAAAGAGGAACTTTCGCTTATAAAAAATCTAGCGGAGCTGCTTGAAGTGGATATGAAGTGGTTTCGCGGCAAGCTGCAAAGAATCATCCCAATTAATATGCACGAAGCCAGAGACATCGAGCTTATTTTGGGCATCAGCTCCGATATGGGCACCGAACAGACAAGACGGCTGCTCAACGAAGAATATCGCAGATGGAATGCAAGGGTAACAAGCCTTGATTGTGATATCCAGCAGCAGGCTGACAAGATGCTTGAATTAATTGCCCAGGCTAGGACAGAATATATAGGCTGACGGTCTCTGATAAATAGGTCCCAGCCGAAATTACTTACCTGCATAGATACAATTTCCTTTATTCAAACAAACCAGATATCCTCTGGTCAAACCTGAGCTTGTAAAGTTTTTTGTGCCGGCGTTTAATAAATAATAAATTTAGCAATGGACTTTAGATAATGACCGGGTAAGGGTATAATTTTTAATACGCTGAAATTGTGGGCAATGTCTTTTTATCTTGATAGTTTGGGTCAATACCAGGCTGAAAGTGGGTGTCCCATATGTGGCAGTACCTATTTCTTGTTCGAAAATTAAAATATGGCAGGGAGCAGGCCCTGCGAGAAATTTACGAAAGATATAAAGACAATCTCTTCACAATGGCAGTGCTGCTGCTTGGGGCAACGGATGATGCCGCTGAAATTTTGCATGATGTTTTCGTCGGCCTGGCCAAAGATGTACAGCAACTAAGTTTTTGGCCGAAACTGTCAAACCAGTTGATTGTGCGTGTTGCCGAAGCTATCCGAAAAAAATTCAGCACCAGAATGTACGAGATTCGCCAGTTCGACCGAAGGCCGGAAGGTGCCTTTGATTTTAGCCATCACGATTTACCAGCTGCAACAGATGAACAAGGGCGGATGCTTCTTGATGCTCTCGGACGGATTCGGTTCGACCGGAAAGAAGTAATTATCTTGTATCTCAGGGGCGAGTTGAGTTTTCGCCAAATAGCAAAACTACAGGGCACTTCAGCCAGTATGGCCCGGGCCAGATATTATAATGGTCTTGATGAGGTAAGGTCGTTTTTAAGGGATAAAGCCATAGGATGAAATCTTCAGATAACAACCAAACAGAACGTTCAATTAAACAGTTGCACTACACAACAGCACGTCAAACTGATGAGTATATCCTTAAAGATGCGCTCAGTGTCCTGGCTGAGTCAAAGACAGCTCCCGCAAAAGCCATTTTAAGCCGAAAATTAATCATTTTAGCAGCTTTAGTGGCAGTGTTTTTGATTATGCTTATTGGGCCGAAGATTTCACGGTATCGGACTGAAAAAGCAGGTCCCCCGCAGGTGCATCACGCCGCAGAAAGAAAGGATGTTCAAACGGTCAGGCTCTTGACGGTAAAACTGGCTGAAATAGAGCAGTTATACGAAGCTGGCGATATAAATGGACTAATAAAAGTCCTAAGGCAGGGGGAGCTTTTCAGCAAATTAGCGGCCGCGCGTTATATTGAAAAAATTGGTGATTTGCGGGCAGTTACTGAACTGGAAAGATTAAGTGCCATTTACAGCAAAGATATGCCTAATGATGCTTTTGCCAACGCCGCCGCAAAGATTTTAAGTCGCCTTGAAGCAGAGAAGAAAAGAATAGCAGTACATAAAAGCGATACTGCACCGGCCGATACTGGCCGGAAAGAAATTTACTCAGATAAAGAACTTATTGCCGGCTGGCTCGTTGACGTCCATGATGAACCTGTCAAAGGCTGGGTATATATCGCCAAAGAGCGGATTGCGACCGGTAATGATGGAGCATTTGAGATTAGTAAAAACCTTTTGATAGGATTTGAACAATCTATAGCTCTGGCTGTTGATTCCAACCAAACAAAAGGGCGTTTGTTTATTTGGGATGCCGCTGCCGAGCCTAATGAGCTGGAAATTGTCGTTGAGCCAATGGCAGGTTTGAGCGGCCAGGTCGTAGGTAGGAACTCAGAACCGGTCAACGAATACGAATTGGAAATTACTCTCATTTCTGACAGCAATCTGTCGGATGCTTTACCCTGGCAGATAAAGGTTCTGCCGCAAGGATTTTTTGAAGTTAACTGTGTCCCTGTTGGTATGCCTGTGCGAATTGATTGTAAAAAGGCTGATGTCAAGACATCCGTCAGGGTTGAAAATCTTACGCCGGGTGAGAGCTTAAATCTGGGACAAATCAGACTCAAAGTAACCGAAGATGTTAATGACACATCGCAGTGGAATTGCGCAGTTGCCGGTTTTGTTATTGACGAAGACGATGAACCCTTAGCGTGTGTGCAATTGACCGGCCAATTTGATGAAAAGACCTTCAAGGCTGTCAGTGATGTCAACGGTTATTACAAGCTTCAAGGGCTTCCATACGGACAGGAAAGCCGAATTGTGGTATTTTCCAAAGGTTACGGCTTTAATCCTTTTACTTATATGTGCGCGGACGTTAACAATCAACTCGATATACAACTATTTCCACCGGGATTTGACTGGTTTGGCAGGCAGGCACCCGGGCTGTACGTGGAGAAATGGCTTAATACAGAGCCATTAACACTCGATGAGGCGTTAGGGACTGTGGTACTTCTTTGTATTGGTGTGGATCTGTCGGCAAGGCCGGAATTCATCAAGGAAATGAATGAGATTTACAACAAATATACCGAGGAGGGATTGACTGTAATTGCAGTACAAAAACGTATCGATGGCAACGCCCCGGAAGAAGATTACATTCAAGGTTTTATAGCCGAATACTCAATACAATTTCCTGTGGCTATTGATGCTGAGAAGGAAGCAGTAATCGACTTTTTACCGACAGAGGACCGCTATAGAGATGACAATCACATAGAAGTGCCCAGATTAGGTCTTAGAAAAGAAGGGGCTATGTACAGTCTCTACGAAGCCAAAAATGAGCCCACTTACTACGTCATCGGCAAAATGGGTGTATTGCGGGCTGCACCTGCTCGGCAAGAATTGGACGGCTGGATTGAGCAGCTCATCGGTGAATAATTTCTTTCAGGTAAAATTATAATGCTTCTTTACAGCTTGACTAACGTGCCATGTGCACTCCAGGCCGTTAGGCAGGACAACATAATCACCAGGGCCAAAACTGGCTGAATAGTGACCATCTTTTATGGTAACCTTTCCCTCTAATAACAGGCAGGTTTCCGTTTGCGTGTAGGCCCAGTCAAAAGTGCTCGGCTGGCACTGCCATACGGGCCAGTTTTTGCAGGTTTTGACCTCTTCTTCTGTAGGCTTTCGAACAATAACATCTTTAACCGTGGGCATTTTCTCTACTCCAGTTGGATTTTTTCACAAAAGTTGTTGGTATCAAAGGATAATTTAAATTAAATTAGAGACAAAAGTCGAGACGTATTTTAAAAAGTTTTGAGCTTATGGAACAGGAAAAATTACAGGAATTAGAACTTTGGTTCAATAACTATGTATCCGGCTTCTACGGCAGCGATGAGTATATCAATAACAATTTGAAACTCAAAGAGGAGCACAGCAGGCGAACTTGTCAGGAGATGAGATACCTTATCAAGACCCTTGGGCTTGAAGATAATCTGGGAAAGGTGGCTTTGGTAACAGCACTGCTTCACGATGTTGGCAGATTTGAGCAGTTTGTCAAGTACCGCACATACAACGACTTTAAAAGCGTTAACCACTGCTTGTTAGGCGTAAAGGTGCTTCGTGAATCAAAAGTTTTAGAAGACTTTGATCCGGCACAAAGAGAATTGATAGAAAAGGCTGTTGAGTACCACGGAATCAAAGAGCTGCCTAAGGGCCTAAATGGTCAGCACCTTCTGCTGTCTCAATTGATACGGGATGCAGACAAGCTGGATGTGCTGTATGTAGTAACGGAATATTATGCACGATATAAAAACAACCCGGAAGATCTTATTTTTGAGCTGGAGTTTCCGGATTTACCTGAATGTTCGAGCCAAGTGGTAAAAGCAACTTTAGCCGGCCAAAGGATTGACTATAGTTGTTTGAAGACGCTCAATGATATGAGACTTCTACAGTTGGCGTGGGTTTACGACGTTAACTTTACCGCGACCTTAAGACGTATCAGGCAGCGAGGGTTTTTGGAAAAGATAATCGAATTTCTGCCAAAGACTGGCAAAATTTTGGAGGTTAAAAAGGCGATATTTGAGTATGTTGACAATAGAATAGGCGGGGATAGCCAAAAGGAGCGTCTGCAGATATGAAAAAAATTATTACACAGACCAATATAGCAAATGTCCAGCCAAAACGAGGTAAGGTTCGAGATATTTATGATTTGGGAGATAAGCTGCTTATTGTTGCCACAGACAGAATAAGTGCATTTGACGTTGTGATGGCAAATGGCATTCCAAATAAGGGAGTAATCCTGACGCAAATTTCACAGTTTTGGTTTGATTTTTTCGGCAGGGCAGTGGAACACCACTTTATCAGCGGCAATGTTAGTGAATTTCCCGAACCTTTCTGCAGGCACTACGAGGAACTTTCCGGTCGCAGTATGCTGGTTAAAAAAACAGAAGTTCTGCCGATTGAGTGTGTAGTGAGGGCATATCTGGCAGGTTCTGGCTGGGTGGAATACCAAAAAACTGAAACGGTCTGTGGTCAGAAACTTCCAACCGGCCTGAGGCAGTCTGAGAAGTTAGACAGACCTCTTTTCACACCAGCTACAAAGGCAGAAAAGGGCCAGCACGACGAGAATATAAGCTTCGAAAGATCTGCTGAGATTATTGGCAAAGAAGCAGCCGGATATGTGCAAGATAAAAGTATTGAAATTTTCGCCAGAGCAAGTGAATATGCCGAGAGTAGGGGATTATTGCTGGCTGATACCAAGTTCGAGTGGGGTGTTTTGGATGGTAAAATTATTCTGATTGATGAAGTTCTGACGCCGGACTCATCCCGCTTCTGGCCTGCCGATAAGTATCAGCCGGGCAGGGACCAGGAAAGCTTCGACAAACAATTTGTTCGTAATTACCTCGAGAGCATTAACTTTAACAAATCAGGCCCAGGAGTTGAACTACCTCGAGAGATAGTCGAAAAAACAAGCCAAAAGTATATTGAGGCTTACGAAATGCTAACGGGCAAAAAGTTTCACGAATAAGACTATGAATATAAAGTTCCCTGATGATATTCACTGGCGCTACTGGGTTGAGTGCTGGGACAGCATGCAGGAGCGTTACATAGCTTGCCGAAAAGAACGATTCGAGCTTATAGTCCGCCTAATCGCCGATACACAGAACACCATCACGCGGGTTTTGGACATTGGATGCGGCACGGGTAGTTTGATGCTCTCGGTTCTGCAAAAATTTTTACAAACTGAAGTTTACGGAATTGATTTCGATCCGACCCTTCTGGTACTTGCGGAAAAAAGACTGGCGAAGTTCGGCAGGCAGGTTCATTTTACTCAGACAGACCTGCGCGCCGAATCATGGCTTCAATCTGTACCGGTCCCAATAGATGCAGCGATATCAGCCACAGCTTTGCACTGGCTCAATGCCGAACACTTAAGCCAGCTATATTGCCAACTTGCTGGCATCCTCCGTCCAGGCGGTATCTTTCTAAACGCCGACCACCTCTGCAGCAGCTCTCCAGCCATTCAAACAGGATGGGAAAAGCACAGAGAACAGATGCTAAGGGAACAAAAAGACGGCGATGCTTATGATTGGGATGGTTTCTGGCAGGCATATGGTCGGGCTCTTAACGTAGATATTAATCAGTTCCGCAGCAAATTTACATGGGAAGGTTCAGAGGAAGGTTTGCCGATTGAATGGCATTTTGAAAAGCTCAGAGCCTGTGGTTTTGAGGCCGTCGATTGTTTCTGGCGCTGCGATTGTGACGCCATTTATGGAGCTATTCGCGGACAAAATTAGTCCAACGGGAGAACGCGATTTTGGACAAGCGAAGAGGCTGTGAAGTTAGCAGCAGAGGGGGGAAGCTAAAATCCAACGGAACTGTTGTTTGGCTGCTTTTGCTTGCTTTGGTGGTCGCAATTGTTCTGGCGGCACATTGGCCGGTTTTATCGACGCAGGTGCTACTGTTTGATGACGATCAATATCTGGTTGAAAACCGCTTTGTTCAGAATCCCAGTTTCAGTTCGGTAAAGCGATTTGTAACCGAAGTTGTCGCACCTTCCACAGTTCCCGGCTATTATCAGCCAATCACAATGATATCCCTGATGCTCGATGTCGCTGCGGGGGGCAGCGCCAATAATCTAAAGCAATTTCGTATCACAAGTCTGTGTTTTCACGCAGCAAACAGTATATTAGTCATTGTCTTTTTGTATCTTCTGTTTGGCCGGATTTTGCCTGCAGCAATGCTCGGCCTGCTATATGGATGCCATCCGGTGACTATCGAGTCAATTGCCTGGTTATCACAGCGCAAGGCGCTTTTGGCAGCTTTTTTCGCACTGTGGAGTCTGATTTCTTATCTGTATTATGCCCGCAAAGGTTTGTGGCGGTACTATTGTATCTCGCTGTTGATGTATGTGCTCTCCCTGCTCTCGAAGCCGACGATGGTAGGGATGCCAATCCTGATGCTGCTGCTGGATTTCTGGCCGGCTCGAAGGCTTAGCCGAAGAGCAATTTTTGAAAAGGTACCTCTGTTTGTTATTGGTGGGATTTTTTCTGTTATTACATTTATTTCTCAAAGCACCACTTCTGTAGTTAAGCTGCCGACTGAAGGCGGATCAGCTCGCATTTTAATGATTTTCTGTCATAACATTGTTTTCTATCTGCGTAATTTTCTCTGGCCTGCTAACTTATCTTGGTACTACCCATTCCCAAAGCCGCTTGGTTTATCACAACCTTTGGTATTGATAGGTATAGTTGGAACCTGTGCACTGATAGCAGCTTTACTAATCAGCCTTCGGTGGTCTCGGGGTTTGCTTGTAGGCTGGTTGTTTTTCTTTGCAGCAATTTTACCCACAATGGGTGTGGTGGGAGTTCACCCGGTAATTGCGGCAGACAGGCATATGTATTTTGCGATGATAGGATTATTTCTGCCTATTGGATGGTTAATGGGATTTTTATGGTCCGGCAAGGACCAGAAATTAAGCACGGGTTTCAGGCGTGCTACGGTCATAGGGTGCGTTGTGGTTTTAGTTATTTCAGAGTTTACACTGACCAGATGTTATCTGGTTCACTGGCGCGACACGGAGGCTATTTACAAATATATGCTAAAATACTCGCCGGACGTTGCAATATTGCATAATAATCTTGCTAATGTTCTCAAAGATTCGGGCAAAATTAACAATGCAATTGAGCACTACAATAAGTCACTTGAACTTAAGCCTGGCAGTGCTGAGGTATATAATAATTTAGGCAACGCATTGGGCAAACTCGGCAGAATTGAGCAGTCGGTCGAATGTTACAAAAAAGCATTGAGCATCAAGCCGAACTTTTCTGCAGCCCATTATAATTTAGGCTCAGCTCTTGCTCAACAGGGCAAAACAGAACAGGCAATCGCCGAATATCTAAAAGCACTCGAGAACAGACCTGATAACACCGATATTTTAAGCAGCCTTGGCTATGCATATGCCAGGATAGAAAGATTTGACGAGGCAGCAAGATATTACCGAATGGTACTGCAAGTCGAGCCGGGTAATGCAATTGCGCACGGCCGATTAGGACTGGCGCTGGCCGAGCAGGGAAAGATAGAGCAGGCAATAGAACAGTTCGAATGGGTGCTTCTCGCAAGACCAGAAGATTTGGAAATGTACTGTAACCTCGGGATTCTTCTGGAGCGACAGGGAAAGACAGAGGAAGCTATTAAGGCATATCGGCAGGCTTTAAAAATCAGCCCAGGCTTCGAAAGAGCCAGAAAACTTCTTAATACCGCGCTTAAAAAGACTCATTGAAACTGTCATTTCGAGCAGGTTTTTTTGTCAAACCCGGTACCTTTTGAGACAGTTATGTGCCAGGGTAGATTTTGGCATCGATTCTGGTTGTGAGCGATGTTTTAGCTTCCGATGCTGTAGTACCTGATGGACTGGTTTTTATGCGGCGGCTCAATCCGCTCGTCATATCGTCATAAGGAATGACTTGCTCGCCGCGTCCGGTTGTAACCGTATATTCTTTGCATGTAGCTGAAAACTAGAATCCATTTTAATACTTAACGAAAACTTCTGCTTACAATAAATCCTTATTTGCTACAGAGCATTTTATCAATTCCCTCTGCTGCTATCTTAGCATCAGCGATGGCAGTAACCGCATCTAAATTCAAATTTACTATATCGCCGCCGGCAAATACCTTAGGGATTGTAGTCATACCATTTTCGCCAACCTTTACTTTTCTTCGCGGCGTAAACTCCAGTTTTTCAAAGAGCTCCTCTGGTATGAACGAAAAGTCAGGAGCCTGGCCAATGGCCTCAATTATCATATCCCCCTCCAGGAACATCTGCTTTTCTTCATAAAAAGTGGGGCTGAATCTGCCCTGTTCATCAAATACCGATTTTACTTTCACACACAAGAGTCCTTTTATTCTACCGTTTTCAAGTTGCACTTCCCTTGGTCCCCAGGCGGGATTAAATTGAATTCCTTCTGCCTTTGCCTCTTCGATTTCATCGGCTGTTGCGGGCAGCTCGTTCCAATCTTCCAGAGAAACCGTTTTAGTTATTAGTTCTTCATTAGGATATTGCATATATTGTAAACGCAGGGCCTCTCTGGCTACGTCCATAGCCACATTTCCACCACCAATAACAATTATCTTTTTGCCTACTTTGGTTCCTGAACCAATCTTGTTGGCTTGCAGGAAGGGAAGTGCCAGATGAGCCTTGTCAATATCTTTGACCTTTGTGGAACGACTTAGGGTTGTTCCTATACCAAGATGAATTGCGTCATATTCTTTTAGAATATCTTCAAATAGAATGTCCTTGCCCACTGTGGTATTGAATCTAAACTCAACTCCCAAAGAAGCGATATGATTGACGTCCTTGTCTATCGCCTCAATAGGCAGTCTGTAAAGCGGCGGACCTACCCGCATCATCCCTCCGCCGCCGGGCAGAGAATCAAATACAACTACCTTATGACCTTGTAAAGTGAGAAAATAAGCTATAGATAAACCGCTTGGCCCTGCACCTATAACAGCAACCTTCTTGCCGGTAGGTTTGGCGGCTCGGAGTTCTAAAATAGTTTCATAATCTTTAATGGCATCGGCAACGAACCTCTTCAGCCACCTTATTGCCACCGCTTCTCCCTGTATACTTAAAGAGCAGGCTGTTTCACAATGTCGCATACATATTCTTCCGCAGATAGCAGGGATGGGATTATCCTCAAATATTTTCTTCAAAGATTCGCTGGGTTTGTCCTCGTAAACAGCCTTGATATAATCGGAAATTTTCAGATGTGCCGGGCAGGCTTGTTCGCATAACTTACATTCAAGACAGCGTGAGGCTTCGGCTTTAGCTTCTTCTTTATTATACCCTATCACCTGTTCGATAAAGGATAGTTTCCTTTCTTCAGGTAGAACCTCGGGCATAGGCACGCGCTGCGGCTCAAATAAGGAATATTCAAGGTCAGAGGCAAATCCTTCGTAGTTTTCTTTGCGGTGAGCCAGGCTTGCTTTAAGTATGGAATACTGTTCGGAGCCAAGAAATTGTTCTTTATCTGATTTTTCGTCCTTTGGAATAAAAGTAAAAGTATTTGTATCAAAGTGGATATGTAAATAATCCCTCGATAGTCTCAAGGACCCGGCAGGGCAGATATCCACACATAATCCGCAAAAACAGCATCTGCCGTAGTCAAGTTTAGGACGCTCATTTTTTATGCCTTGCTCAGGCTTGGATTCTATCTCAGGAATCTCTACCATCTCAATTGCTTCATTGGGACATATATCAGCGCAATTGCCGCAACCTGTGCATTTTTCCCAGTCGTTTAGATGAAAACCCCGGTATCTAAGCGCCGGCTCTTTACGTTCAAAAGGATACCTCAAGGTGCGAGGCTTTTTGAATAGGAAATTGACTGCCTTAAAGGGGCTTAAGATACTGCCTTTTTTGTCTGTTGTTTTTTCTTTCATCTGTCTATCTCTGGGGCAACTACGTATAAACTTATTATTATATTTCCGACATCAGCGATACTGGCATTTTTCAGTAACTTTTCCAGGACAATCAAGCCATTAGGATAAGAAGGAGTTCTAAAGTGTACCCTGTAAGGCTTATCGCCGCCGTTGCTAACCATATAAAGACCTAATTCTCCGCGTGAAGATTCGCATCTGACATAAGCCTCACCCTTTGGTATTTTCCATTTGAAAGGGTTTGGTATGCGATTATAAACCGGGCCCTCGGGCATAACATCAAGCAATTTGAATATCATATGAACGCTTTCTATCATCTCATCTCTTATAACCCAGACCCTTGAATAAGCATCGCCGTCTTTTCTCACAGGGACTTCCCAGTTCACCTTGTCATAAGCGGCATAGGGTTCGACCTTTCTGATATCGTAAGGCAATCCTGTTGCCCTCAGGGTTTGGCCGGTTGCGCCCCATTGTTTTGCCTGCTGTTGGCTTAATTTGCCAATACCGTTTGCCCTTTCATAAAACAGGCGGTTATTGAAAAACGTCGAATCATAATCTGGCACACAACCACCTATGGAGTGTAAGGTTTTTACAATTTTATCCTTGAACCCTTCCGGGAAATCTCGCCTTACACCACCCGGCCATATGTATATGTGATAGACTCTGCCGCCGGTAAGCTCTTCAAACAGGTCCAAAATGAGGTCTCGATGATACATCGCCCATTGAGCCACGGTATCAAAGCCGAGCATATTCGCGTAAGCCCACAAGCCAAATAGATGCGAGCCCACTCGGGCAAGCTCAAGGTAAATACTCCTTACGAAATGAGCCCTCTCCGGCACCTCTATCTGCGCCAGCTTTTCGACCGCCATTGCATATACCATTTCAATATGGTCCGGCTCAACTACATTTATTCTGCAGACCAAAGGGAAGTTTTGTATCCAGGTTCTGTATTCCATCAATTTTTCAAAGCCTCGATGGAGGTAACCTGGATTGGCCTGCGCCTCTAAGATGCAGTCGCCCTCGACTTTGAGGGTGACGCTAAAATTGCCAACCATACCCAGATGCTGCGGCCCAAAATAAAGCTCAAGCTCTCTGGGAGAAGTACCTGTTTGACTATTTAAATTTTTTGTTAAAATTTCCATCCTTCTTTAGCCATTTTTTTAAAATTATCCTGTTCTTCCTGACTCATTTCTTCAATATTTGTTTCTATTTGGATAGAGCTATCCAAATCAGACAAAACCTTTTTTATGCTCTCAATCAAAATGCCTTTAACAGGAACCTGCAGAAAGGGAAGCTTCAATGTGAGGCTTACTTTCCTTTCTTCACATACCACATCCTTAATCATTCCAAGGTCAACTAAACTGTAGTTGATTTCAGGATGCATTACTTTAGATAGTGCTTGCTCTATTTCTGGCTGTGAAAACTTAGTCATAATTTTCCTTCATTTATCCTTATCTTGCACGAAGGGGATTTTATCGAAAACGTCTTGCACATATTTTCTGGTATCAAAATCCTTTCTAAACGGTGGAATTTCATAGTCCCTTTCCAGCAGAAGCGGGGTCAATCGCTTATGTCCTTCAAATTTTATCCCGAAAAGCTCGTGTATCTCGCGCTCGTAGGGTTCCGCACTTGGGAAAATGCCGGTTATAGTCTCAAACTGCGATTTTTCTCTTGGAATCTTCGTTTTTAGAATCAGATGCAGTCTTTGGCTATCCAAATATTCATCATCACTTTGCATATAGCAAGTAAGGATAAAACACAACTCAAAACAATTGTCTTCTATCCAGTCCACGGCAGAAAGAAGCGATAAATGGTCGAAGCCGGCTTCTTTAAGGGACATTAAGATAGCCGACATGCTCTGTTTTTCGGCAGTTACAACCATTCTGTTGTTCTCGATAGCAGCAATCTGTATATCTTTAAAGGTTGATTCGAGTTTTTCTTTTAATGATTTATTCACTGTTCATTTCCTTGTGGTTGGTCAGCCATCGGAAATAGAGACGGCCACTCAAGTTTGCCCAAAGCCAACTCTTGATTTCTTCTGTAAGATTTGTAATTTTCTCTGTACCTTATATAGCCGTTTGCCATATCCTTATCGATCAGCGTCCAGAGATGTGTTACGGCAATAAATATCGCCTCCGGCCTTGGCATGCAGCCAGCAATCCAGCCGTCTATAGGGATATACTTATCCAGATGTTTTATCGTATTGTAGGAATCCCAGTACATTCCGCCATTTATAGGACAAGAGCCAAAACCTACAGTATATTTGGGTTCGGGCATCTGTTCATAGGT
>JAFGRL010000062.1 GCA_016935195.1 Sedimentisphaerales bacterium | reverse complement strand
TTCATATTTTGCGCTGTCGTATCGAGCGAGCATAGCGAGTCGAGATATCTATTCTAAAAGATTTCTCCACTTCGTCCCGACAAGTCGAGACTTCGGTCGAAATGACAAAAACTGTAAGTTTCTTTGTAGAAACGGCACTAGATGGCATTGCCATCTACTAAACACCTGCAAAATTTATGCCTTAGGTATCCCCGATTACTAATCTTTTCCCCGAAATACGATTTACACAATACGCAATACGAGATACGATTCACGAGATACAAGATACGCCTCGAAACCCCTGACTTTTAATCTTTTCCGCTAAATACCAAATACTAAACCTGTAATGAGTGTAATCGAAGGATACGGAATACCAGCCCTGTCCTCCTTGGGAGTCCTTAGGACTGTCTGCCCTGCTGTACGCTATCCGCTCTACGCTCTACGCTATCCGCATCACGAACCAAGCTTCTCCACCCACACCCCTCTACGTTCTCTACCTTCTCACCCGCCTCCTCACTCTTCTATCACCGCACCCTCAACCCACACTTCTCGCACTTACTCCCACTTTCCCATTCGCCCGCAGTATTTTTATATCCACAATATCCAACAGTTGAAATCTAACCTCCCGCCAGATCAACTTTTAAATTTTACGCTTTAAGTGTCACGAACCAATACCCAACACCCCTCCAAGTTCCTCCCCCATATATAATCACCCGCACACCACTGTCGCATAATTCTCTATCCGCTTTTACCTGAGTAATACATTTATTATCGCCATAGCTATCCGCAAAATCCCCCGACTTCTAACCTTTTTTTCTAAATACCAAACCTGTCCGCTGCCCGCTGCCCGCTATACGCAATACACATCAAAAAAACTTCAAATAAAAACCACACCCCTCGATATTCTCCCACCTTTCTCACCTCCCCCGCACTCTCTTGCTGCACCCCCACCTATTTAGACTCCCAACTGTGTCGTGTAATTCTCTATCCATCTTTACTTATGTATAAATATCACCAAATCACCTGTCGAAAACTTTATATCCCCCATAACTCAAAACTAAACACTAAAAACTCAAAACTCTTTTTCAGCCTCCTCTGCGCTATCCGCTGTACGCAATACGATATACGCACGACGCAATACGAACCACGAGCGACGAATCACGCCCCTCTGCGCTTTTGATCGATTAAAAGCGTAGGTACCTGAAAAGAGTTGTACAAAAAACGCCCAATTTTGCTCAAAACACGTTCATTTCTTGTATTTTTTTTTGCAATTTTTGCCAAATTTCATACCATTTTTTGCCCATTTTTTCAACATGCAGCGTTTTTGATTGATACATTTGCTCGTTTTTTGCCTGCAAAACCACTTGACCTGTAAAATCTGTGTCCCAATTACCACCCAAATCCCGTAATTTTTTCAAAATCCATCCCCAAAACCCCTGCGCATATGATTGATTTTTGGTTTTTAATATGTATATTTGATATTTGCTTTTTAATCTTTGATTTTTTAAGCTAAAAGGTGTTTTCTAACAACAAGTGTCGCTGTAGTAATAAGTTCGGATTGTGAAATATTATGAGCCGTGAAACCGACAGTATTTTACAAACCGCCCTGCATAATTTTGAGCAGGCGGCAAAGAGGCTTAAGCTGGAAAATTCAGTTTATCAAAAGGTCTTAGGCCCCAAAGAAAAGATCGAAATAAATATCAATCCCGTATTGCCTGACGGAAAAGTTACCCATATCAAGGTCTTTATTGTAAGGCATAACGATGCTCTTGGGCCTGCCAAAGGCGGGATAAGAATGACGCCGGATGTAACCTTTGATGACGTTACAGGCCTGGCGATGGAGATGACGTGGAAGACATCGCTTATTGGCGTGCCGTTTGGTGGAGGCAAATCCGGTATCCAGAGCGACCCTGCCCGGCTGAGGCCGGATGAAAAAGAGATTATTGTGCGCGCTTTTATACGCGGCGCCAGGCGACATATTGGGCCGGAGATATACATACCGGCCCCGGATATGGGAACAAATCAAACAGATATGGCACATATTCGGGACTGCATATCATACTCGGAAGGAACATCTATTACCAAAGGCTGCTATGTTACGGGCAAACCCGTTATACTTGGCGGGATAGTTGGAAGACGTGAGGCGACTGGCAAAGGCGTCGTTTACACCATATTATCTGCCTGTGAGAAACTCGGTTTGGACATAAAGAATATGAGGATTGCTCTTCAGGGTTTCGGTAACGTAGGCTCGGTTGCTGCTGTTGAGCTTGCAAAGTATGGGGTGAAAATAATTGCGATAGCAGATATATCAGGGATGGTGGTAAATGAAAAAGGCCTGGATATTGAGGCCCTTTTACAACACAGTCAACAATCCGGTTACGTTAAAGGCTTTAACAAGGCGACAGAGGTTGACAGGGATAAGATATTTGCAATTGACTGTGATATACTTATTCCTGCCGCCTCAGGCTCTCAGATAACAATTGACAATGTCCGCGATATTAATGCCAAAATCATTGCCGAGGGGGCGAACGCACCCACAACCGCCGGTGCTGATGAAGTCCTTAACAAACAAGGCATTTTTGTTATCCCGGATATCCTGTGCAATGCAGGTGGTGTATTTGTATCATACCTGGAGTATACACAGGAAACTCAGCGTGAACAGATGGGCCTTGCCCAGGTCGAGCACAGACTTGCCGAACGTATGAAACAGCGGTTTAACGAAGTCTATGATTTTAGCAAAGAAAGAAGTCTGACGATGCGAGAAGCTGCAATGGACATAGCCGTCAGTAAGATTGTAGAGGCAACTTTTGCAAGAGGGCTTTTGCCGTAATCTTTCAGGTAGTTAAGGAAAATCCGAAGATGGATTTGAAAAAGGTCAGCCGTCAGCATCTTGAAATGGACAGGTTCTTTACCGGCGGCTTCACAATCAAAGGTCGTCAAAGCAGCCCCGATAGGGCCGGCGACGACAAAGATGCCGAGGAAGTAATTCGACAGCTTGAAGACATTGCACAGCAGGTGCGACAGTGCCACAAATGTGAGCTGGCATCGACGCGAACTAATGCCGTACCTGGCCAGGGCAATCCGCAAGCTCGTATATTTTTCATCGGAGAAGCCCCCGGAGCAGACGAGGATGCCCAGGGCCAGCCATTTGTCGGAAGAGCAGGACAGTTGTTAGACAAAATAATTACGGCTATGGGGCTTAGGCGACAAGACGTTTATATCGGTAATATCTTAAAGTGCCGACCTCCGGATAACCGCGACCCGAGGCCGGAAGAAGTAATTAGCTGTCTGCCATATCTGCAGCAGCAGATTGAACTGATAAATCCGGAAATTATCGTTGCTCTCGGTGCTCACGCGGCAAGGACACTTCTGGAGACGAATAAACCAATAGGCCAATTGCGAGGCCGGTTCCAACAGTACTACCCAGGACTTGGCAAAGCTGCAATAAAGCTTATGGCTACGTACCACCCAGCCTATCTTTTACGCAGTTACTCTCACGAGAACCGGGCAAGGGTCTGGGAGGATATGAAAAAAGTTCTCACCGAGCTTTCTCTGCCAGTCCCGGACCACTAAAAACGACAAAAAAAGCCCAATAGCAGGACAGATTAGTGTTCATTCATAGCTAAAATTTCTTTTGCTCTTTCGCAGTCTTTTGCAATTTGAGCTGACAGTTCCCGGCCGCTCTTGAATTTGTGCTGCCTGCGAATGTGCTGAACAAAATCCATCGCCATCCACTTTCCAAAACAATTATTCCCAGCTCCATCCAAAAGATGCGCTTCGATAAGCAGAGGATGCTCATCCCCAAATGTTCTTGCCTGGCCAATACTGAAAACTGCCATTTTCTGTGCACCGACCTTACAGGCTTCCTCCTCACTTTCTGCTATTTCCACTAATCCGGCATAAACACCCTCGGTAGGTATTACCTGCTTAGTGGACCTATCCATATTCAAAGTCGGAAATCCAAGTTCTTTTCCTCTGCCCTTGCCGGGTACGATCTTGCCAGCCAGTCGATAAGCTCTGCCTAAAAGAATCCTCGCCTCAGCTACATGTCCGGACTCAAGCATATAACGAATTGTTGTGCTTGATGCCCGCACCATTTGCCCGCCGGCCAACTGCACCTTCTTCAGCGGAACTTCTAAAACTTCGATACCCTTGCGGGCACCGATTTGGCTAAGCATATTTACATTGCCTGTTCGGCCGGCTCCGAAATTGAAATCCTCACCTTCGACAACTACGCTCGGCCGGACCTTTTTGACAAGAAACTCAAAAAAGAAATCCTCGGCAGACAGCCTCAGCAGCTCGTGGGTATCCCTTAGAACAATCAGAGCATCCACGCCGCATTCGGCCAGCAAATGCTGCTTAAGCAAAAGAGGTGTCAACACTTGAGGAACTTTATCCGGCCTGAGAATCGCCACGGGGTGCGGCTCGAACGTCATTGCCACAAACTTAGTTCCTTTTTTAGAGGCCTGCTGACGAGCTAATTTGATAATCTCTCGATGTCCTATATGAACGCCGTCAAAATTGCCGATGGTAAGAACACAACCTTTTTCTCCGTAAGGAGTAGCCAGTGTCTGCTCTAAATTTTGGGCTCTTCTGATAATTTTCATTTTTGCTTGGCCTCATAGCTTAAACCTTTACATAGAAGGCTCTTGCCAGAGCCTCTGTTCTTGTCTGTGTAACTGGTGGGCTGAAAGAGCCCACTCTACAAAAGCAATGGAATAATCTCAGACCGTCAGCAATTCAAACTGCTCAATGCTGAGAGACTGCTTTAGTTTTTGAAGTGCCAGCAGCTCTATCTGTCGGATTCTTTCTTTGCTCAGGTTTAAATCATCTCCGATTTGCTTTAAGGTTTTCTTTTTCTTTTTTACCAGCGAGCCTAACAATCCGAAATGGTTTAGAATGATATATTGCTCGCGTTGGTCGAGATTATCCCTGATAACCTGCACTACATCATGATGTGCTCTTTCAACAGCTACAACGTCAGCTGCGGGTTTGCTCCTGGCATCAAGCTGCATTTGCTCGAATGAGGCGGGGCCGGCTTTATCAGGCCGAAACGCCTCGGCCGGTATCTTGCGTGCATAGTCTTTGGCAATTATCCAGGAAGCATAAGTTGCAAATCGGAAACCCCTTGTGTAATCGAATCTATCGATGGCTTCAATCAGTGAAAGGTTGCCTTCACTTACAAGGTCTGCCAGATTTGCACCCCTGCCGGCATGTTTGCCTGCAATGCCAAAGACCAGACCAAGATTTGCTTCTATCAACACCTTTTTGATTCTATCAGCTTCTTCGAGGTAGTTCTCTATCTCTGTGATTCGCCGGCTCGAGACCTCTGCCGGCTTCATTCCGGCCTGAGAAACACATACCAGGTACTTAAGATAATTATAACGACGGAATAAACCCATCTCGATGTCTCTGTTTAGTACCTGGCTTTTTGACGGCTCGGCTGCGGGCTGTCTGAACTGTTGGTCCGGGCGCACTGGTTCGTTTACTTGCTGAGTGATAAGATCCAAATGAAAAGGCTCTGCGAGGATTTTCCCCCTGGCAGCTTGCTCCAAAAACTCTTCACTGGCTACAAAATCGATTCTTTTTGTTAGGATATTTCTGGCCCTGCGCTGGTTTATTATGCGATAGACCGAACTTTTGCTGCGATTGAACCGCCTTTTCAGCTCTTCTACACTTGTGCCTTGTTTATAAAGTTTATAAAGCTCAGCACCTTGAGCAGGGCTTATAACACCAAATGTCTTATCAAAAATCGGCACGTCGGGATGGTTTTTCTCATATTCGACGAGGATGTATCTGACGGTTTCGTGCGCCTTACCAAGGTTATCAGCTATACGTTTTATGATTTGGTGTCGAGAAGATGTTTTCGACTTATCTGCAAGCAAACGCGCCTGCTCTACTATAAATTGCTTTTCCTGGTTACTCAGCAGTGCAAACTTTTGGGACCTGGACACGAGTTCTGAATTGGCTTTTACAAATTGATTCACAGCCGATTCGAGATAGCCAAGCCGTTTTCTGCCGTCTTCGAAGATAAATTTACGGCCTATCAGCCCCCTTTTTGACCAACGCCGGATAGTTTTGCCTGAAACACCCAATTTTTCTGAAAGGGCGTTGACGCTATAAACCTTCTGATTTTCCAAGGAAACTTCTGCAGCAACCTGGCTGCTTAACTTAGCGATGAATATTCTCAGGTCTTCGGCAAGGTCTGCTCCTTTTATCGATTCCCAATTTACCTCATCTTTCGGACGAAATCCTGTAATGCGAAAAAGCACAAAATCAAAAGGATAATCCTTCCTGAAGTCTATTGTCTGTAATAAAGCTTCAGCACAGTTGACTTGTTTCCGCCGTTGTTTGGCAGGTGCAAATCTTAGCTGTAATAGCAAATTGGCAAGATTTTTGTTTCTTATTTTTCCCATAATTACCAAGTGTCTATTTTAACATATCCTGCTGTAAAAAGACAGTCCTGACTGAAAATAGTCAGGACTGTCTAAAATTTGCAGGGCTAAAATATTGAGAGGCCTGTGCTAAGCAATCATGCTCTTTGCCAGGTCAACTGCAGAAGCTGCATCTGGTGAATAGCCGCTTGCTCCGATTTTGTCTGCGTAGCTTTGTGTAACCGGAGCGCCGCCTATCAAAACTTTTGCCGTAACACCGGCTTCTTTCAGCGCCTTGATTGTCTTTTCCATAGAAGGCATTGTAGTTGTCAGAAGTGTGCTCATCCCGACCAATTTTACATTGCTTGCCCTGGCTTTCTCAACGAATTGCTCAGGAGGGACATCAACACCGAGGTCTATGACATCGAAGCCTGCCCCTTTGAGCATCATTGCCACGAGGTTCTTGCCGATATCGTGCAGGTCACCCTGCACAGTTCCTATCAAAAATCTGCCGACCGGCTCGACTCCTTCTTTGGCAAGCTCAGGCTCGAGCAGTTCAACCGCTGACTTCATTGCCCTTGCAGCTATGAGCACCTCAGGGATATATATCTCATTTTTCTTGAAACGCGCGCCGACAACATCCATACCTGCAATCAGGCCTTCATCCAGGACCTTCTTGGCTGCGATGCCTTCTTCAAGGGCTGTCCTGGTAGTTTCCACCGCAGTATTTTGGTCGCCTCTGATGACCGAATCAGCTAATGCCTTCAAATCCGCCATTTTTGCTCACCTCAATTAAACAAAATTAATCAACCAAAGTTTCTTCCAACCGCTGCGACAAAAGCAGGAGTTTAACATTATCCTGCATACAATGACAAGAAATAAATTAGCTCTTTAACTCTAAAGGTTTATTTGACACGCTCTGTTTCACTTTTTTCTCTTATTTCTTTAATCCGGGCCTTTATATCATCCGGCAAAGGCTCTGGCTTATGGTCGGCAAGAATGTCCCTGATTTTTTCTTTTATTCGCTTCTGCATTGTTTTGGCACCATTATCTTTCCAGGTCGAATAATTCCGGCGATCCATCAGCGTCGGCTGCCACAGTTGCTGCCTAAAGTGTCTCAAGGTGTGATCCTCGGTCAGATAGTTCCCTCCAGGACCAACTGCATTGATTACATCCTCGGCCAGCATTTCTTCATTGACTGCAATACCCTCCATAAACCTTCTTGCCATCCCAACTACTTCATTGGTAATAACCAGCATCTCAAGTGAGCCTATCATTGCACCTTCAAGAAATCCGGGGTCGTGGACAAGATTCAGTCCGGCCATACAGTTAATCAGACTTGAGAACGTCGCTTCGACGGCAGCCTGTACATCTGGTACTTTTGCGTCGCTGCAGCCGGCCGTACCCCATGTTGGCAGAGAATAATAACGTGCAACATCGGCATAACCAGCAAGCAGCAGACTTAACTCCGGAGCCCCATAGGAAATACTGCCGGTTTGCATGTCCATTATCGTAAGGACACCGCCTATGACAAATGGCACGCCTTTGCGTTTTAATTGGCTCATGACCAAACCAGAAAGACACTCAGCGTTTGTCTGGACCAATAGTCCTGCCATAGTAACCGGTGCAGTGGCTCCTGCCATAGGACACGGTGTATAAATGATTGGAATACCGTATTCGGCTGAAAACAGCAGTTTCTCAACCGCCTCTTTGGTATGTACCAGAGGTGAAATAGGTTCAGGGTAAGAAATGACAAAAGGTTTTTGAATGAGTTTTTCTTTTCCCCCTGCAATTGCTTCTGCCATAGCGAGCACATCAGAAACGCCCCTGACATCGTGACAGATAAACACTATCGGCTTAGTGGTGTTACTGACTGCCGCTTCAAATTCATAGATATCCGAGACCTGGCTTGGAACATCCTGCACCGAGCCTAAAGGCATTATCCATTCTATATTCGGCAGATAATCCGCAATCTTAGCCGCTGCAGCGATGTCAGAGACCTTGGTTGGTCTTCTCTGGTCGGTTTGCCAGTCATGGAAATTTGGATTTGTAACGCCGGTACCAAAATAGCAGTTTCTGCCACTGATACTTCCAACGACCTCACCCTGCCTGTTATATAAAGTGAAACCCTTTGAGACAGTTTCAAGGCTCTGCTGGACGAGTTCCGGCGGTATTTTCACCAAATCGGCTTGTCCAACTCGGCAGCCGGCCTCGCTAAGTAATTGCTTGGCCTGGGCACTGTGCACTTTTACGCCTGTTTTTTCGAGAACTCTCAAGGTGGATTTATGTATTTTTAGCACATCCAGCTCTGAAAGAACATCAAGTTTCATAAGCAATCTTTCCCTTATTTATGGGACAAAATAATTTTGCCTGTCGTCAACTATTATGCCTGGGCTTCGACTTTTTGCAGAATTTTGTCTGCCCTGCTGGCCACATCTGCCGGTATCGGTTTAGCTTTATGTGTCGCCAAAATCTCGTCGACCTTTTCTTTCAGCTTTACATCAAGCGTTTTGCTACCCTGCTTTTCCCAGCCGGTATAATTTGTCCTGTCTAATATCTTGGGGAAGTACAATTCCTTTCGGAAGAAATTCAATGTGTGCTCATGCATCAGAAAGTTACCCGCCTGGCCGATATCGTCAATAACATCCACAGCCAGGGTTTCTCGATTAACAGTTACACCTTTGGCAATGTGTTTTGCCATGCCGATTGCCTCATCGGCCAGTACGTACATCTCATAAGAGGTAATTAATGCTGACTCAAGAAAACCAATGTCGTGGATTAAATTTTGCCCGCTAAGTGTGGACATCAGCACCGAAAAACCCATTTCCATACCAGCCTGAGCATCAACCCTTTTGGCATCGCTGCATCCGCAGGTTCCGAACATTGGCAGATGATAGAAATGTGCAATGTCTGTCAACGCAGCACAGAGTTTGTGCAGCTCCGGTGAACCGTACGGATATATAGTGGTGCTCATATCCAGAAGTGTCAGCACGCCTCCGAAAATAATAGGTGCGCCGGGGCCTGCGAGCTGATGAATAACCAGGCCGCTCAGGCATTCGGCGCTGGCCTGAACCAGAATGCCGGCTGCTGTGGCAGGTGCGGTAGCTCCCATTGACGGGCAAGGTGTAAAAATAACCGGTATCCGCATCCGGGCTGCGTGAATTAACTTATCCGTAGCTTCGGGCATATGCTTCAAAGGCGATGTCGGCTCGTCATATAAACAAACAGTCGGCTTTTCCTGAAGGTGTTCGATGCCGCCGGCCACCGCAGCAGCTAAATCTATTGATTTCTGAAAATTCTGCTGATTGTGAGCGGTAAAGACCACAGGCTTAACCGTGTTATTCATTGTTGCTTCAACAGCATAGATATCAGCAATAAATCTTGGTCTGTCGGAAATAATTCCCACCGGCATTACAAAATCTATGTTTTCAAGATAATCGCAAACCAAAGCCCCCTTGGCTACGTCATCATAAGTACACTGGCGTTTCTCGTTTGTTTTGCGGTCAATAGTAAAAGGACAATCCGAGCCGGTGCCGAAAGATGTTTTCCATCCCTCCAGAGTGCATCGGGGTTGGCCAAGTCTGTCGTACAATACAACTGATGAAGGAGCGGTTTTTAGAGACCTCTCGACCAGTTCCGGCGGTATCAGGATGACATTGCTGTCCTTTGCCTTGCATCCGGCATCGAGAAGTATTTTGCGTCCCTGTTCAGTATTGATTGCAATACCGGTTTTTTCCAGAACTTCGAGGGCTGCCTCGTGTATCTTCGATATTGAATCATCGTCGAGTATTCTTACCCGCACCGTTGGTTCGAAATTTGCTGACGTCATAACAATTGCCTCCGTTAATTATTTTAAGTTACAGTCACATAATCAACGATATCTTTTTGTTCATCATCAACATAGCTTTCCTACACCATTAATTTGCAGCCATAGTATCGTTTTATCAACAAACTCGGTCAATAAAAAACTTAGTAGGGACAAAATTATGTAGTTATGCATTGGCTGAAGCAATCTCAAACAATTGCGAGATTGAGATTGCGAGCCCTGCACCATGGGGCACAGGCACCATACGGTACAGGGCTCACAATGACGGGCTTTTCTTAAATTTTCAACAGGGTATTAGAATCTCTAAGGCTTTTCAAGGTTTGCCGATTCTTGCATTTTTTCCAATTTGAATATCACAGGTCGATAGCCGTCTGTGCAGCATGTCACAAAAACATCCTGACCTCCTCTTGCCATCCCATATACAAGTTTCTGTATATCAGCCCATGCCCAGCAGCAAAATCCTTTGGGCATCTCCCAGGGTCTTTCTTTTGAGGTTACAAACTCCTGGCCTACGGTGAAATGATCGCATGGCCCCCATTGTTCAGGCTCGAAAGCATATTTATCTACAATATCCTGATGAAACAATTTTTTTAATACGGTTATTTTTACTTCAAATGCCTTCAAACTCATATCTATGCTCTGAAAAAAAACAAACTTCCCTTTTGTACCATACGATTTTCCATTATGCGGCCTGTGATAATAAAAACCAATGAAAAACTAACAACTGCCTTGATAGCGTGCACATTGCCACGGAGTGTATCCCCGAAGCCCCCAGCCTCATTCAGTGGCATTACGCAATAGCTATCTTGTGGCAAACATTGCATTGTGCAACTGTCGGAATTTCTTTTGCACAAATAATGAGCAAATCTTTTTTTTATAATCCCTTATAGAGTAAAGTGTTAGGGCAGTTTTTTATCTATTCTGCCAATCTTCCTGGCATATCAGTTGCGAAGTGTACTTTCGAAAGGTCGGTTATATGAAGTTAGCAATACCGGTATATAACAACAATGTTTCGAACGTGTTTGATTTTGCCCACAGGCTTTTGCTTGTGGAAATCGAAAACGGCAAAGAGACAAATCGGTCTGAGGTTGCGTTAGAGAGCCAATTATTGCCGCAACGTGCAGACAAACTAAAAAGCCTTGGTGCAAGCGTGCTTGTTTGCGGAGCGATTTCGCAAGCGTTGGCAAATATGGTTACGGCATCTGGAATCCAGGTCTTACCGTATGTAACCGGCCGGATAGATGACGTTTTGAGTGCATATATAACCGGTCAGTTGGTGAAGCCGGAGTTTACTATGCCAGGTTGCTGGCCGGGTGCAAGAAGAGGGTTTGGGCGCAGGCGGCGAGGTTTTCGAAGGCAAGGCGGACGGGGAAAGTTTTGAGTGTTGTCCTTGGGACTCCTTACGGAGAGTTTTAAGTCAGATAGACAAGAAAGGAAGCAAGATGAAAATAGCAGTAACAGCACAGGTCAAAGAGCTTTCAAGTGAAGTTGACCTCAGGTTTGGACGTGCAAGATTTCTGCTTGTAGTTGATACGGAAACTGGTGATTTTGAGGTGCATGATAATGAGTTGAATTTAAATGCTATTCAGGGAGCGGGAATTCAGACTGGGCAAAATATTGCAAATCTCGGTGCTGAGGCAGTGATAACCGGAAATGTAGGGCCGAATGCTTTTAAGACGCTCAATGCAGCGGGTGTAAAAATATTTCTTGCTGAGAAGCAAACTGTAGCCGAAACGATAGATTCATTCAAAGCAGGAAAATTAAAAGAGGTGGATCAGGCCAATGTTGAGGGGCACTGGATTTAAAAATGCAAAAATCAAAATTGTGGTATCCAGACTTTGTCTGGATAACCGTTTTATTTAGTAACAGGTGAATTGTATTATGAAGATTTTCTTGGATTGTATTCCTTGCTTTGTTCGTCAGGCACTTGATTCGGCAAGATTAGCCACTGACGATGAACAGATTCACGAAAAGGTGATGCGTGAGGTTCTTCGTTTGGCGGTTGATTTGGATATGAGCCAGAGCCCGCCGGCAATTGGCCAGCAGATACACCGATTGATTCGGAAATTGGTTGGCCAGAACGATCCATACCACCAGATAAAAGAGCGATTCAACAATTTGGCTCTGAAACTGTATCCTGAATTAGAAGAATGCGTGAGGGAATCTGAAGACTCGTTTGCGACAGCAGTTAGGCTGGCTATAGCAGGTAATATTATCGATTTTGGCGTAAAAACTTCATTGGCCGAATCGGACGTTGAAAAAACAATCGAACAGTCGCTTAACGGACTTCTCGATGATAACACAATACAGGAATTCAAGGATGCGGTAACGAAAGCGGAAAAAATTCTCTATTTGGCAGATAACGCAGGCGAGATTGTTTTTGATCGTTTGCTGATTGCACAACTTCCGCTTGAAAAGGTTACTGTGGTTGTCAAGGCCGAGCCGGTTATCAATGATGCCACGATGGAAGATGCAAAGACTGCCGGTTTAACCAATATAGTGGAGGTAATCGACAACGGCTCGGATGGGCCGGGTACGATTCTGGAAACATGTTCGCAAACTTTCCGGGCTCGTTTTGAAAATGCTGATTTGATTATTGCCAAGGGACAGGGCAATTACGAAACGCTTAGTAATATAGATAAGAATATATTTTTCATATTAAAGGCCAAGTGTCCTGTTATTGCGAGGGACTTAGGTTGCGAAGTTGGTGAAATGATTTTACGAAAGAGCAAAGCTCTTAATGATATTGTTGATTTAGTTAAGGAGTCTGAATAGATGCCTGGTTTTGATGGTACAGGGCCGTTAGGTCAAGGTCCAATGACAGGTAGAGGCCATGGTTTTTGTGTTCTGACAACTTCAGAAGAAAGTCCAGACGAGGTAAAAGGTTTTGCGGGATTGCAAAGTGTACCCGTTGGTCAAAAAGTTAAGAATTTTGAAAATATTGGAAAGAAGGTGATTAGTATGCCAGTTGGAGATGGAACAGGTCCAGCAGGTGCTGGGCCAATGACTGGAAGAGCCGCTGGTTTCTGTGCTGGGTATCCACTACCAGGGTATATGAATCCTGTTGCCGGTAGAGCTGGTTTCTATGGTGCCAGCATGCCAGCAGTTGGGCCATATGGTGCAGGTTATGGTATGCCTTATGGCAACAGATTTCGTAGAGGTTTTGGTTTTGGCCGAGGTTTCGGTCAAGGCAGAGGCTGGGGCCGCGGTCGCGGCAGAGGTAGATTCGGGTTTAGGTGGTAGATTCAAATTAGCAATTAACCCCTTAGGAGTTAATTGCAGAAAGGATGGATATTATGCCAAGAGGTGACGGTACAGGCCCTGCAGGACAGGGACCGGGAACAGGGCGTGGCGCAGGCCGGGGGCAGGGCCGGGGACGCATGGGCGGGCCGCTTGCGGCCGGGCCGGTGGGAATCTGCATTTGTCCGAAATGCGGGTATCGAATGGCGCACACGCGAGGACAGCCTTGCACACAAACAAGTTGTCCTCAGTGCGGTGCCCCAATGACACGACAGTAAGAATCTATGCGAAAGGAGATTGATTATGCCAGGTGGTGATGGAACAGGTCCCGCCGGAATGGGACCGATGACAGGCCGAGCGGCAGGTTTCTGTGCCGGCTATCCGACGGCCGGTTACATGAGTCCGGTCGGCGGCAGAGGATACTGGGGCTGGGGTCGAGGCCGAGGCGGCGGCTGGGGTCGGCGCAACTGGTTCTATGCGACCGGCCTGCCGTTCTGGGCACGGACTGCGCAGGGCTTCATCGGCGCCCCGACCGTCGAGCAGGAACGGGAGGCGTTGCGGCAGCAGTCGCAATACCTCCAGGATTCGCTCGA
>JAFGRL010000008.1 GCA_016935195.1 Sedimentisphaerales bacterium | reverse complement strand
GTAAAATACAACATCACCAGATGTTCGAATAACTACGGGCCATATCAGTTTCCGGAAAAAATGATTCCGCTGATGATTAACAATGCGCTAAATGATAAAGAACTGCCGGTTTACGGTGATGGCCTGTATATAAGAGACTGGCTCTATGTCTATGATCATTGTCAGGCCCTCTGGAAGGTGCTTGCCAAAGCACAACCAGGACAAACATATAATATAGGAGGCTGCAACGAGAAGACCAACCTTGAGGTGATTGATCTTATATTAAACCGGCTCGGAAAACCCGAATCACTTATAAAGAACGTTACTGATAGGCCCGGCCACGACAGGCGATATGCGATCGATGCCACGAAGATCATCAGCGAACTGGATTGGCAGCCGTCGGTAACCTTTGAAGAAGGTATCAATAAAACTATAGATTGGTATCTGGGAAATCGCAACTGGCTTGAGGATGTTGTCTCAGGCGAATATCAGAAATATTATGAGACAATGTACGGAAATCGCTGAGAAAATGAGGGCAAATCAGGTTAATGTCACAGCTCGTCGAAGACAAAGCTACAATATGCGTAGTCAATTACAAGACGGCTGATTTTATCAAGCTTTGTCTGCGCAGTATTCGTAAGTTCACAAATTATCCTTATGATGTTATGGTTATCGATAACGGTTCACAGGACGAGTCTTTGGACTATCTCAAAAGCCTAAAGTGGATTAACTTAATCGAGCGTGACTCTAAAGATGACCCCAACGGGGGCTACTCACACACTGCGGCACTGCAGTTCGGACTGGAGAGCTGCCGAACTGAATTTTTCGTCTCAATGCACTCCGATACATTTGTTCAAAAAGACAACTGGTTAAGTAACCTGGTTAGATACTTCGACAAGGATGAATCCATTGCTTGTGTTGGCTCAGACAAAATTGAGCAAATACCTTTATGGCGAGCTTTATTAAAAAAGGTAACAGATTTCAAAGCCTTTAGACACAAATTACTCAAATTGCCGGACCCTACCGGCAAATATCGCCACTACAATCGCACAATATGCTGCCTGTACCGAACGGAGGTGCTGCTGAATGAAAAGCTCTCATTTTTGATGGACAGAGACAAAGGCTTTGGTACAGGTAAAAAGCTGTACTTTGAGCTCAAAGACCGAGGCTACCCAACAGTGGAGCTTCTTGCATCTGTTATGCGACAATACGTTATTCATCTTGCCCACGCCACCCAGGTTGTAAACGAGCAGGAATTTAAACTTAGAAAAAGAACAGTTAAAAAATGCAATCGGCTGGTCAGAAAAATTCTTTCGTCCCAACCCGCACAGGCGATTTTTGCAGACGACTCGTTAGACTTATGACTCTTTTCTATGGCCGGAACAAAACGTATACTTATCGTTACCGATACAAAAGACCTTACAGATAAGCTCCTGCTTTGTGGAGTTCGCAAACAAGTCAAGGGCTTTATAAGGCTTGGTTATGATGCGCAGGTCTTCAGCTATAACAAAGCATTTCTTCTGTCCCGTCCGTTTAGAAGTAAGAAATTTGCCGGTAGATTCTGCAAAGCAAGGGTCGATGAGCTCTTAGCTCGTCAGATAAAAAACTATGAACCTGATATAATCTTAACCAGTTTTGCCAAATATCTCGATGCACAGACTATTAAGATTATGCGCCAGGCCGCTGCCGGTGCCGCCTTTGTCGGCATAGATGTCGATTTATGGCCCGAACTGCATAAAAACAGAGTTGCCGCTGCTGCCCAGCTCGATTTTATCCTTACTACATACAATGGTTATGGCCTCCAGGCCTATAAAGATGTAGGCATCCGGTGTGTCTTTATGCCTAATATGTGCGACCCTGACATCGAATATAGATACCCCGTCGGACGTAAATGGCAAAGTGATATACTTTTCACGGGCAAAATGAAACATAAAAAGTACCCAACAGAAGAGGTAAGATACCAGATAATCAGCACTCTGTCCCGGATGAAAAATTGCTCGCTGTATGGCTGCTGCGGCCAGGCATTTATAGGAGGGATACAGTACCTTTATGCCATAAGCGGCTCAAAAGTGGCTCTTAGCATCAATGCAGTTAATGACATTAGATTTTATCATTCCGACCGGTTGACTCAATATTTGGCCTGCGGAACTTTTGTTTTGGCCAAGAAGGTGCCGGACTCCGATCTGCTGTTCAAAGACGGAGTTCATCTGAGATATTTCGATACGGCCAAGGAATTTTTCTACTTGGCCAGGTGGTATCTTGACCATGACGATGAAAGAAAAAAAATTGCCGATGAAGGGATGCGTTACACTCATGAAGAATACAACTGTAAAAAAATCGCACAATACGTAATGGATGTCGTACAAACGGGAGCATACAAAGCCCCCTGGAATCCCTAATAGCTTTTTTACTGTACCTTTTGAGATGAAGTCAAAAGTAAGCATTTGTGTGCCAACATATAACCGAAAAGATTATCTCGCTGAGACACTTGCCAGTGTCTATTCTCAGACGTACACAGACTACGAGGTAGTAGTTGTTGATGATGGCTCGACAGATGGGACCAGCGATATGATAGAGAGGGCCGGATACAAAAATTTAAGATATCACTGGCAAAAAAATTCTGGCGATGCCGCTGCACGGAACAAGTTGATAAACCTCGCACAGGGACAATACATAACTTTTGTTGATTCCGATGACCTTTTGATGCCTGATAGTGTAGAGAGACTTATAAGGGCCGAGGAATCACAAGACGATGCGGTTATAGCCTATGGTCCATACCTTCGAATTGATGAGAATGGCAAAGTTTACGGCGCTTCCAAGCGAAAACTCTACAGCGGCTTTATCACCAAATACCTTTTTGAGAGCATCATTGTTCATTCCTGTGGCTCGATGTTCCCAAAGCAGGTTTTAGAACAAGCAGGCGGATTTGACCAGTCGCTGCCGGTCTGCTCGGATTATGATTTGTGGCTGCGTTTATCACTAAAATGCCGCTTTATTGCCTTATCTGGCCCTACATTCAAACGGCGACGTCATCAAGGCAACCTTTCGGTAATATCCTCGGGAAATCAGATTACAGAACTAAAAGTACTTGAGTGTTTCTACTTCGAGAAAGGCGGAAAATCTATCATACCGAAACGAATTGCGATGCGCAGATTAAGCAGGCAGCAATATCGGGCGGGCAAGTATCTGCTGAAAGAAAAAGACACTAAAAAAGCAATACAGTATTTTCGCACATCTTTTTTACAACATCCGAACCTGAAAGCCTTATGGATGCAGGGACTAACTATTCTCAAGTATCCCTATATTAAGTAGATTCTATACGAATGCGCATTTCAGGACTGACAAATATTGCATTTCCCCATCTAAGCTGCCCATTATGGGCTTGTTTCAAGTTGTAAAGGTTAAATAAAGAATAGTCGTACTGACTTAGAAAATTGGCTACATCATGAAATAGACAGCCACCTTTATAGTGAGGTATAAACATCACCTCGGTATAAATCAGTTTTATTTTTTTACTGGTCAGTTTTTTGGATGCCCCTTTCAAGACTTTTATCTCTGCACCTTCAACATCTAATTTTAGGATATCGATTTTGGATATTCTGTTCTCGTCACAAAAGCTATCTAATATAGTTGTTTCAACTTGAATTTCCCGTATGTTTGATGAATCTTTGGGATAATACTTGTAACCACTTTCAGGACGAGGAAAAAATGAGTTACAACTTAAATCGGTATTTACGTATAATGCAGTTTTGTCGCATTTGTCAGCAATCGCCATCTGATAAGCATATATGGATTTATCGTTACATAGCTGACTGAGCTTTTCAAAAGATTCCGGAAATGGCTCAAAGCAGTAGATAGTAGAATCAGGGAAAGTTTTTTTGTATATCGAAGCGATTGTTCCAATATAGGCTCCGATATCAAATATTATCAAATCAGACACATCGCCAAAAAGGCATCTCTGTACCTGAAACGGATTTTTGTTTTTTAAACCTCTTTTCTTAACAAAATAGTTGAATATCTGTTTCATTATTTTCATACGATAACATTAAAAATGAAAACTAACTTCTCAATATAAGCCCCAGGGAATATTTAGCAATAAAAAATGCCGAGTTTTTAATTTTAGCAAGTGATTTTGCCTGTCTGTTCCGGTCAAATGTAAGGACGAAAAAGATATAAGCTATAAGGCTGGTGAAAAGGTTCAGTATGTCTTTGATAATAACGCCGGGTTTAAAAATCAATCCAAAGAGAATGGTCTGCAGTCTGCCTTTATGCTTTCTGAAATAAACAAACAGGCTTCTATAGAGCATAATTCTCTTTTCGGCGGAAACCTGAACAGAGGATGCGCCGCCGATATGTGTGATTATTGCAGATGGCACGTATGTAATTATAAAGCCTGCCTTTCTTATCCGCAGGCACAAGTCAACGTCTTCGTAGTATAAAAAAAAGCTTTGGTCCATCAGACCTATCTGGTCCATAACCGAATGTCTCACCGCTAAAGCTGCACCGGAAAGCTGATTTACATCAGCTTGTATGTCATAGTTAAAATTATTAACAGTGAGATTTTTGTAATGGCTGCGGAAAATGCCGAGTCGCCTGAAAAAAGTTTTGGAATAAAGAGTTGAGCGAAAAGTTGGGATATAGCCTACTGAGGGATAAGTTTCTCCTTTCGGGTCGATAAGCCGCGGGCCGCAGGCAGCAACGCCGGGATTTTCATCCAGAACCTTAATTAAATTATCAAGCGAATCTTTGTGAATGATGGTATCGGGATTAAGCAAAAGAAGATATTCGCCTTTTGCAATCTTTATGCCCTGATTGTTTGCCGCAGCAAAGCCTTTATTTTCCCTGTTGGATATCAATACAACTTCCGGATAAACACTTCTTGCCGAATCAGCACTTCCATCTGAGCTTGCATTATCAACTACTATCATTTCAAACGAGTGCGCAGGAGGATTTTCCCTTATAGATTTCAGACATCGATGCAACTGGCTCTTAACATTCCAACTAACTATGACTATTGATAGCTTCACTGGTTTTTAACCTGTAACAGATATAGATAGTAGTCTTCTTCTGCCCATAAGGTTCTGAGGTGAAACACCTCAATCGGCCTGAGTGAATTGACATCTGTACCGAGTTCATAACTCAAAACAAACAATACATCGGAATCGGCATCTGACGCAAGATGGTTTCCCTTCTTGACAAGTTCGTCCTCCGCAAGGTTGCCAAGATTATCTTTCAATTCCTTTTCATTGAGAATCACAAATGAGCCAAACCTGTCTTGTCTCGGGTAATAAATTAAACGATTCAAATGCGCACCGACCGGACAACTCCAAAATCCTGAATCCCCTAAAATTGGCAATTCGTCTAATCCTTGACTTGTTATGTAGCGTGCAATTTTTCGACTCGAAGAAAAAGGACAAAACCATTCCATACCACTGGCATAAAAGCCAACGGCAAGATGAGTAAATAGTAAAACATTTAAAAAGGCTCTTTTACGCTTAACACAAAAATCTGTAATTTTTGACATAATATTCGGTTTCGGCTTTACATCATTTTGGTAAAAACTAAAAAGCCATAGACAAACTATAAATAAAATATAGAAGTGCCCATTATGTCGAAGGGAGCCGGAGTGCTTTAAGTACTGAAATGTTAAAATCCCTGCGTAAGAAAATGAAAAAAGAAAGAGTATTACCCGTTTTTTCGCAAATAATAACATCAGAAATACCACAAGCGGTATAGCCAAAAGTGCTGGCATTGTTTTGCCCGGCAGCAGATTTGTATTCCAGTACGAGTATTTACCAAGCCGTGGTATAGGTACAAAAGAACGCCAAACTCTGCCGAATGTCTGTTTGAGCCGCATGGGGTCGAATTCAGTTGTCCAACCTTCATCGAGTCCTATCTCAGAACCACTCAAGGCCACAATAGCGGTAAAAATCAGACTGGCCAAGACCAGACAAAAACAAAAAACTATAAGTAATTTCTTTTCAAAGAAGAGGCTTCGGACTTTGGAATCAAGGTAAATTTCGAATATCAAAAATGAGAGCAAAGAAACCGTTATAATCCAACCATAGGCATTTGTTTGACAAAGCAAAGACAGAATTATAGATAGCAGAAAGTATTTTTTACCAGTGCCGGGCTGAAATGATGCGCAAAAGCAGAATATCAAGAACACTCCGATTGCATAGTTTCTGCTTATAGCAGCATATTCGTAGATTAGAAAATACCCGAAAAGAAACAACAGCTTCTGAAGCCTTGTAAAAGGTGCAAATCTTAAAAACACATATGCGGTGCCTGTTGCTACCAGCAAATGAAGTAACTTCATTGCTGCAGGATGCTGTATTACTTTAGCTAAAATATAAAGCAATAGGTACCATAAAGGAGGATGTCCTTCATACGTCAAGTTAGAAAATAAGCCCTTGATACTGGTGCTGTCCCTGGCGATGAGCCATGCCTGAATCTCATCAAACCACACCTCATGAGTAAAGGCATTAACGGCAGCAAAACCAACATAAAGCAAAAGCGATAACCAAACAAAGGTCTTATTGTCCAGCGAGTTTATATAACTTCTTAAGCTGATTAAGAAAATCCGTTTTCCTTTTGGAAGCTCCGTCTTCAAGTTTCACCCCTTAACCATATCTTCCAAAGCTTATATGCTATCATGCCGCAGCGTGGTGTAGTCATATCCGGCCTGCAGCAGTTTCTTCACCTTTTTTCGTCTGCGTTTTCTTTTGATCCGAGCTATTCTGTACGATATTAATCCTTTCAGTCCCGATTGTAACCGAATCATCTTACAGGTGGTCTGAATTACCGGCAAGGGAGTATTTAACTGCTTCCATTTTTTATATAGTCTGTCAGCCGTTTCAAAAAAATCGGCATCAACCTTTCCCCCTGATAAATGTTTTACAGGTGCATCTATCGCAAAATTAGACATACCTTTGGATAAAGCCTCCAGGCAAAGGTCTGCACCGTAAAGATGAAAACCTCCAAGATTCTCGTCAAAATTTAGTCCGCTGTCCTTACGCATAATGAGGCAGTGTTCATCGAGCGACTGAACCTCAGCAGGCAGTGGTTCGCACCAAAAATGCCCGTGGACATCAATAATATGACCTGCAAACATTCCGTTTTCGGCGACACCAAATGTGCCGAGAACGCCCCAGTTTTTCTGCGTTTGTTCAATAACTGTTATTTGTTCTAACAAATTTTCAACCCAATTTGGTGGAAATATCACATCCTGATGACAGCAAACAACAATGTTAGCTCTGGCCCTTTTAAGACCGTCATTAAGAGCCCGGGGAGCTGATAGCAGATTACCAGTATTATCGACGGCAATCAATTCAGCCGATTCGTTCTGGCAACTTTCCGCAAGTGACTCTCTGGCACACGACTCATATTTATCGTTATCATTAACACAAGTTACAATACTGACTCTGGTTTTTGACATCTTAAAGAGCCTCATCTTTCAGTTGCGCAAACCGTGCTGCATCTTTCGAGCTATGCATAAAACTCAAGCGGCTTGACCTCATGCCATCGAGGTCTGTCAAGACCGGACCTTCATCGGTCAGCAATATATTTGAAAATTTCAAATCACCATGGGTCAGGCGGTAGGCATTAAGTCTATGGATTATCTTCTCAATCTGTTGAATTTGCCTGCTGCGCTCTTGGTTAGAGATATTGCTATTACCTAAAAATTCCCTCAACGTCCGCCCAGCAACATACTCTGTAAAAAAATAAGACTTCCATAAAACCGGCCCCTCATAACATTCGATAAAGGCCAGAGGTTTAGCTGTAGGAATAGTAAGCATCAACAGCCAGTGAGCGTATAGCCAGCATCTTCGAGCGCGAGAGCCTTTTATCGTATGACGAAGTGAATGCCAAACACCTTTATGGTTATATCTTTTTACCACTATATCTTTGCCATTCCATTTAAAATGCGAAACATAAGAAGTGTTACCTTTTTTCAAAATCTGGCCCGAATCCATCATCGGATCTACCTGCTTTATAAATTCAACCGGCTCAGCACCTCGACAAAAACCTCTGTCAAACACGCCACGGTATTTGCCAGATTTAATTCGCAGGTATCTTTTACTTGTTCTAAGAAGCTTTTTCAGACCTGTCTTAATCGCTCTTTTTCTGTGCACAGTCAGCTGTTTTCGGAATAACGTCTCATCGGATTTTCCAAACTTCCAGTTTCGCGCACATGCATATTGCCGGCAAAGTTCGGACAAAGATTCTACATCCTCAGACCGAAGATAACGTGCCAGTGAGGCTAATTGAGAAATACACCTTCGTTTTGGTACCTGCTTCCGGTAAAAGCGCACCTGTGCCGGGTCAAGCATAAAGACTTGTTTTCTCTTGATTAGGAAATTCCCTAAGTGCAGGTCCCTTTGAAAAACTCCTTTACTGTGTTGCCCGGCCAAATGCCGAAATAATATCGAGAGTAACTCGAATTTTTCTCTATGCGTCTTTGCTGCTTGGAATAAATCGAGAGCTGTCTGCGAATCCTCAATCCTTTCAATAACTATTACATATTGACCACTTTCCGTCCGTCCATAAAACAAAGGCTTCGGCACATTCATACCACGGTCGAGCAGTAAGCACAAACCATCCCATTCCCTCTTCAGATGCCGCTTCGCACGTAATCTCCTGCCAAAAACCTTAGCAATTACCTCCCTGGCCTCCCAGGTAGCATTATAGACAGCCCGGCTCCCCGGAACGGCCCGAAGCAGCTTCGTACAAACCAGGAATTCTATTCGCTTAGCGGGGAAATCTTTTATAACCTGCACTTCGAAAGGAAGTTTAATCATATCTTTTCGATGGATGTTGGTAAATGATAGCAAAAACCTGAAAGTTTAACAGCCGAATATGGCTATGCCGAGCTTATCGGCAAGTGCTATCGTCTCGGGTTTGTCAATAATTATAGTTTTATCTGCCTCCACAACCAGACACTTGCCTCCATTTTCAGCTAAACTTTTAATTGTATCAGGACCAACACAAGGCACATCGAATCGCATATCCTGTCCGGGCTTGGCGGCCTTGATAAGCGTCCAGGCTCCTGATTTGCACAATTGACCTGCTCTTTCTACCATAAGGGCTGTGCCTTCTATTGCCTCGACAGCAATTACCTCTTTTTCCTTCACGGCAATTGCCTGGCCTATATCAAGCTCGCCTAACTTTTTAACCAACCTCCACCCGAATTCAATATCCTCCATCGCTGCTGAAGACGGCTTCAACTTCGTCATTACACCGGCCGTTGCCAGATGTTCCTTACAGTACATCATTGAATTCTCCAACAATATCCCGCCTTTAGCCAATTCATCCGCTACGGCACGAAGGAGCACATCATTTTGCTTAACCTTACCTCGGAGTCGCCAGTACCATATTCGCATTGCCCGCCAGTCGGGAAGATACCGCAAAATTCGCCAGGGTGTAAAAATACGAGTCTTGGCAACTCTGCCAACCATCAGCGTTGTGCTAACATTGTGCCTTTTTAATCTACGTATCCATCCGCCCGGCCGAGCAAGTGCAACTTCGTAATATACGTCCACCTTTTCAGCCAATGCAGGTTCGACACTGCCGGTCAACCCTACACATATTACCTTCAGCCCCTCCCGTTTGGCACCTTCGGCCACCAGAAAAGGCAATCTGCCTTGCCCCGCTATCAGACCAAGAACACTTGAATCATTCACAATAAAATAAGATTCCCCAATACCAAGCAGCAAAGCATAATCTCTACTGTTCGTCCTGGTTCTTCGAAGTTTCTTCCATCGATGAAATAAATTTTTTGAATTGATTCTCGAGCTTGCGAATACTTTGGCGCATCTCCGGCAAATACTGTATCATGCTATATGAGCGTTTACCCTGATTGGCTTCAATAGCAGGTGCTCCCAGCACGACCTTGCCGCTTGGAATGTTGTTAATAACTCCGGCCTTGGCAGCTATTGTAACATTATCCCCGATATTAATGTGACCAACTATGCCCACCTGCCCACCTACTATGCAGTGATGGCCAAGAGTTGTCGAGCCGGCTATGCCCACCTGAGCTACAAGCAGACAATGAGGCCCGATTTTTGTACCATGACCTATTGTTACCAAATCGCCGAACTTACAGCCCTGCCCAATAATCGTATCGCCAAGAGTTCCACGCTCAATTCCACAGCAGACCCCAATCTCCACATCATCCTCTATAACAACAACTCCAATCTGAGGTATCTTATGATGCAAACCATTATGGCTGGCAAAGCCGAAACCATCTTCACCGATCGAAGAGTTGGCATTTATAATCACTCGATTGCCTATCTTGCATCCATCATAAATTGTAACGTTTGGATAAATTATGCAGTCGTTGCCGAGCTGTACGTCCTTTCCTACATATGCACCTGAATATATAATACAGCCGTTGCCGATCTTTGCGTCATCTGATATCGTTGCAAAATCATAAATATTGCAGTCCATACCTATCTTTGCACTATCTGAAATCGACGCCCGCGGGCTTACACCGGTCTTTTTGTGTTTGCGATGTCCGTGCAGCAGCACCATAATTTGCATAAAGGCATAGTATGGGTCTTCTGCAATGAGAAGCGGAACCGACGTATCGGCAGTTTCCTTACCGACAATGACGGCACTGGCTTTGGTCGTTTGCAGCTGCCTCTCATATTTACTGTTGGCCAGGAAGCTGATATCTCCCTGGCTGGCTCGCCCAAGAGTGGAGGCTGACTTGATTTTTATGTTAGAATCTCCACGAACCCGACCACCAACATAATTTGCTAACTCACCCAGAGTCTTTTCCTGCATAAAATCTTCCTCTCTTTGAGCCTTTTAAGAAAAAACCCAGAACTTTAGGGCCGACAACAGTTTGCCTAATTATACAAAACCTTTGCCAATGGTCAACCATTTGAATAACTCACAGGTGCCGGGGCCAAATGCAATGGTCACGAGATTCAGTGATACTCAAACCTTTTCTATGCCGGTTATTTTGCCGTTGGCGAATTGCTTCAGACTTCACCTTTAGCTTACGAACTGCCTTTGTCTTGCTGCTGGCGGAACTGCTCAAGCTCCTTTCGCACCGGCCACTGGCCAAAAGCGAGAATAAACAGTATCACTATACAGGCTATGGGCACCAATACGAGCAGGCCCCAGGCCCAGTGATAGCCGGCGTTGGAGAATATCTTGCAAAAAAGAATGGCTTTGATTATTAAAGCCGCCGCCGTTATTGCCAGCACGAATAATAATACGATCGCAAGAATTACAGGCACGGTCGTATAACAAACATCTTCATATCCATGTAAAGCACTCATCATGGCACTGTCCTTTCCCTTTTATTTGGAAACAACTTTAGCATCCGCAATTTTTGGCCTAACTACTTTTTTAGTATAACTTCTCACGATTAACACGTAAAGAGGGGGCTTTTGCAGAGGATTTAGAATAACAGATTACATATTTAATATTTATTTAGCAGGCAAATACTTGCAATATGCCTCAATTGTGCGCATAAATTAAGGTTATGGCGGAACAGACAAAAAAACGAATCGAGCATCTCCGCAGTGAAATCCGCAGACACGACTACCTTTATTATGTCTTAAACCAGCCTAAGATAAGCGACCGAAAATACGACAAACTTTTTGCCGAGCTAAAACAATTAGAGCAGCAAAACATACAACTTATAACACCTGATTCACCTACTCAGCGTGTCTCGGGCAGGCCATTAGAGGGCTTTGGAAATGTTCGGCACGGCCTGCCAATGCTCAGTATTGACAACACTTATAATGCCGATGAGCTTAAGGCATTCGATGAAAGGGTTGAAAGGCTCCTCGGCAGCAGCAACTACGATTATGTCGTGGAGCTTAAAATCGACGGCCTTGCAATAAGTCTTCTATATGAGAACGGCAGCTTTGTCCGGGCAGCGACCAGAGGAGATGGCCAGATCGGTGACGATGTTACCACAAATGTTCGCACCATCAGGGCGGTGCCGCTTGTGCTTATCAAAGATGGCAAAGTTCCCGGTGTGTTAGAGGTTCGAGGCGAGGTATATATGCCTATAAGGGCATTTACTAAATTAAACCGGATGCGATCAAAGACCGGCGAGCCGGCTTTTGCCAATCCTCGAAATGCCGCAGCTGGCTCCTTAAAACTGCTTGATGCACGAATAACCGCAACGCGAAATCTGTCCTTTTACGCTTACGCTGCAGGTGAGGTTTCAGAGGCAATCGCTTCAAACCACTGGCAGCTTCTACAGATATTTAAAAGGCTCGGCCTGCCGGTCAACCCGAATATAAAGAAGGCAGGAAACATTGATGAAGTGATTAATATCTGCTCCGATTGGGATAGAAAGAGAGCAGACCTGGACTATCATATCGATGGAATGGTCGTAAAAGTTAACCGCCTTGACCAGCGTGATACTCTCGGTGCAACAGGCCGGGCTCCACGATGGTGTATATCGTATAAGTTTGCCGCCGAACGAGAATCAACAGTTATTGAGTCTATTGACGTCCAGGTGGGTAAAAGCGGCATCCTAACACCTGTTGCAAACTTAAAGCCCGTACAATTAGCCGGCACTACGGTCAAGCGTGCCAGCCTTCATAATTTCGACGAACTTTACAGGCTCGATGCCCGCGAGGGTGACACTGTTTTAGTAGAAAAGGCAGGTGAGATAATCCCTCAGGTTGTAGAGGTGAAAAAAACTTCGAGGCCTGCCGGTTCAAAACCCTTTGGCTTACCTAAAAAGTGCCCGGTCTGCGGTGAAAAGATAAGAAAAGACGAATCCGGCGTTTATATCAGATGCATAAATCCGAAGTGTCCGGCACAACTGAAAGAGCGATTGAAATACTTCGCAGGTCGCGGCCAGATGGATATCGAACATCTGGGCGAATCCCTGATAGAGCAACTTGTAGATACAGGTTTGCTCAGGAGCTTTGCAGACATCTACAAATTGCAACAGGAGCAATTGTCAGCTCTGGACAGAATGGCTCAAAAAAGTGCAGCCAATGTGACCGAGGCAATAGAAAAGAGCAAGGGACAACCACTTTGGCGACTGATTGCCGCCTTTGGGATTCGACATATCGGCGGCCAGTCGGCACAAATTCTTGCCGAGCACTTTGGCTCACTCGAAGCACTTATCAACACCAATGTGGAAACACTCGCAAATATCGAGCAGATTGGCCCGGTAATGGCAGAAAGTGTTTACGAATACTTCCACGAGCCAAAGAATCTTGCCATTATTAAACAGCTACTGGCATCAGGGGTAAACCCACAGCTTCCGACGAAAAAACGCCCCGGTAAACTTGCAGGAAAGTCGGCCGTTGTTACCGGAGGCCTTGAGAACTTCTCCCGCCAGCAGGCTGAGCAGGCAATAAGACAGGCTGGTGGAAAAGTTTCTTCAGGAGTCAGCAAAAAAACCGACTTTGTTGTCGTTGGTGAAAAGCCGGGAAGCAAACTTGATAAAGCTAAAAAATTTGGCGTAAAAATTATAAACGAAAAACAGTTTTTCGAATTATTGGGAGACTTCTGACCAATGGACTCTAAAGATGAAAAATACATGCAGATGGCCCTGAAGCTTGCTGAAAAGGGTATAGGTGCAGTCGAGCCCAATCCGGCGGTCGGCGCTGTAGTTGTTAAGGCAAGCCAGATTGTCGGCAAGGGCTGGCATAAAAAGTTTGGCCAGCCGCACGCAGAAGTAAACGCCCTCGAGGATTGCAAATCGCTCGGCGTTAACCCTGAAGGGGCAACAATGTATGTTACGCTCGAGCCCTGCTGTCAGGAAGGAAAAACCGGCCCCTGCACCGATGCAATAATACAGGCAAAAATCGCCAGGGTAGTTGCCGCAACAATTGACCCTTCCGAACATGCAAGCGGCAAAGGCATTGAGCAGCTCCGCAGTGCAAACATCGAGGTGCAGACCGGCACATGTGAAACTGACGCACGATTACTAAACGCACCTTTTATAAAGTATGCCACTTCAGGAAAATGCTGGGTCATCCTCAAGTGGGCACAATCCATAGACGGCAAGTTAGCCTGGGCCGATAGCCAAACCAACAGGTGGATTTCCAGTGAACAAAGCAGAAAAGACGTCCAGAAGCTTCGCAGAAGGTCTCAGGCCATATTAGTTGGTGTAAATACCGTAATTGCCGACGACCCAAAACTGACTGTCCGCCCGCCTAAAGACCAAAGCCCGACAAGAATTGTCCTGGATAACCATCTTAAATTGCCGCTTGGCTGCAGACTATTGCGAACCGCCGGTAAGGTACCTGTGTTAATTTATACCGCCGAAGAAACACTGCAATCGAACCAACAAAAAGTTCAGAAATTAGAAAGCAAGGGCGCAGAGCTTCTTGCACATCCGCAGTTGCCAGAAACATCGAACCTTCAATTTCTGCTTGAGCAGCTAAGCAGTCGTGGAATTCAGCAGCTTCTCGTTGAAGGCGGCGCTAAGGTGATAACATCTTTTCTGCAGCAGCATCTGGCTGATGAAGTTTGCGTTTACATAGCACCGAAGATACTTGGAAGCTGTGGCAAAGTGGACATGTCTGAATCTCTCGCAAATTTAGAAAGACACATTGGTCTGCATTACACTGATATTAAGAGCTTTGACGGCGACATTCGCTTGAGTGGCCTGACAAAAGATGCCCTTAAAGAAATCTCGGTTACTTAAGGCATCACTGCTGCCTTTTCATTACAGGCAGTGCAAAAAACTCGTTTGATATAAGGATATAATCCTCGGGTGATAACTGTGCAGGCCGTTTGTTTGAATCAATGTTCGCTCTGCGCAATATTTCCAGCCAGCAGTCAATGCCGGTTATTGCATCGGCTGCCAGTTTGCAGCAGCTCTTCAGCATCTTTCGGCGGTGGCCCATAAAAAGACTGACTACTTCACTAAATATGGTGAAGTCTTTAATCTGATTTGCTTTTTTTGTACTGCGGATGAAACTCACCATTGCAGAATAAACTTTAGGCTCAGGCCAAAAGACACTGGGCTTTAACCGTCTAATCAATCTCACTTCACCGGCAGCAGACAAAAATATACTCAAAGGGCCATAATTCTTACTATTGGGCTTTGCTACCATCCTTTCGGCGACTTCTTTTTGGACGGTAACATACATTGCATCCGCAATTAATGGGCCTTTGGTGAGATTGAGTATCACAGGAGTGGCTATTTTGTAAGGCAGGTTGGCCACCAGTAAAAATCTGCCACGATGGTCTCGCAGAAAGGACTTGATTGGTCTTGCCACAGTGGGGTTTATGGTATGTTTGTCTTTTAAAATATCACAGTTGATGACAAGAACGTTCTGGTATTCAGCCAACTGGGCTCTGGTAATTTTTGCCAGGGCACGGTCAAGTTCAACAGCTATTACTTTGCCAGCCTTTTGAGCCAATACCTGAGTCAAAGACCCTGTTCCACAACCGACCTCGAGCACCATATCGTCCTTGCTTAGAGTCGCCGAATCTGTGAGCTTGTTAATAAGGTTGCCGTCGATGAGAAAATTTTGGCCAAGCTGTCTGTTTAAGCTTATCCCCTCCGACGCAAGCAATTGCTTGATTTGCTTTTTATTTTGCATCGGTATTGGCTTGTGCCTGTGCAAGCTGATAAAGCTTTTTGGTTTCAGCCATATGAATCGCTGTCTTTATTGCCGATTTCATACTGCCGGGGTTGGCGATACTCCGGCCGACGATATCAAAGGCAGTTCCATGAGCAGGCGATGTCCTGATTATGGGAAGGCCAATTGTGATGTTAACGGCTGTCTCGAACGCAAGCATTTTAACTGGAATCATTGCCTGGTCGTGATACATAGCCACAACGCCATCAAACTCACCTCGCATGGCGCGAAGAAAGAGTGTATCGGCGGGGAATGGGCCACAGCAGTTTATACCCTGCTCCTGGGCCAGCAGGATTGCCGGCGATATTATACGCTGCTCCTCATCGCCGAACTGGCCATCTTCACCTGCGTGTGGATTCAGTGCCGCAACGCCAATCTTGGGATTATCCAGGCCAAAGTATTGTTTTAATGCGGTGTCGAGTAAATCGATAGGCTCAAAGACACAGCCGATAGTAAACTTGTGACGCACCTCAAAAAGTGCTTCATGAATCGTTGCAAGCGCTATCTTCAAGGGTCCGGCGATAAACATCATTACCTTCCGACGGGATTTACAGCGTGCAGCCAGCATTTCAGTATGGCCCGGCCATTTGGCACCGGCCATCTTCCAGCTTGTTTTACTGATTGGCCCGGTTACTATCGCTTCAATAATTCCTGCCTTGGCAGCTTCGATTGCATCAAGGCAGAACTGTATGGAGGCTTGGCCGCCGGCCCTGCTTGGACCTGTTACAGAAAGTGGTGCGGAATAATCATCATAATCGGCAACGGCTGCCTTGAAAGGAAAACTGCTGGTCAGCTTTTCATGCTGGTATCGGCCCCAGAAAGGCTCTATCTCGGCTTTATCTGCGGCATAACAGAGCTGTTCATTCATACCAAAGATGATAAACCTGGCGGCCTTGCGTATTGCCGGGTCAGCCAGAGCTTTAACAACTATCTCCGGCCCAATACCGGCAGGGTCGCCCATCGTAATGCCGATGACCATTTGGTCAGCTATCGAATTGTTACCGAAAACTTTCATCTTAATCCGTTACGGTCATTTGCTCTTGATTCTTAAGCCAAAAAGCCGGACTGTTCCAACTTTTCCAGCGTCAGCGGCTGGCTTTTGGACAGCATTTTTTCAAGGTTACTTTTAACCGTCTTTATTATTATATCATTTTCGATGTTAACCTCATCGCCAATTTTTGCCTTGCCCGACGTGGTGTTTTCCCAGGTTTTCGGTATTATTGCTGCTGTAAAACTATTCTCATTCATACTCGCTACGGTAAGCGAAATTCCATCGACAGCTACAGAGCCTTTAACAACCATCATATCGAGTAATTCAGCCGGTGCCGAGAATACAAAATCCCAAAACTTCCCCTTTTTTTCAATTGCCTTAATTATTGCAGTGCCATCGACGTGGCCCTGCACGAAATGGCCGCCGAATCGGCCGTCGGCCTTGATTGCCCTTTCTATATTGACCTGTGAGCCGGGCCTTAACTTACCCAACGTCGATTTTGAGAGCGTTTCGCCGCTAACATCAAATGTGGCGGAGCTGCCATTTAGTTTTGCGATGGTCAGACACGCCCCATTTACAGCTATACTGTCGCTTACTTTTACTCCCTCGACCCAAGCTCCCAGCTCAACGGTCAGCTCAATGCCGCCGGCTCCTGGCGAAACTAATTTTACGGCGCAAACAGCTTCTATAAGGCCTGTAAACATAAAAACCTCTTAAATTAAGGCTTTTAGCAAAGTCCAATACTTATGTTACTTTTACAGCGATAAAAAGTCAAATAAATGGTTGTTGAAAGAATAGAGTTAATTGTTAAAATTGATTATGGCTGGTCAATAACAAACAGGAAAGGTCAAGTGCGATTATGAATACGTTCTGGCTAAAAATAGCTGTTGCAGTGGTCGTGATAATAGGGCTGTTGGTTTTGGTCAGCAGATTCCTGCCCGGTGAAAGCCAGCCGAAGGAGCAGCCCAAGACCTTTTACGATGTTACAAGAGAAGACGACAAGAGACTGCGTGCAGATATAGAACCCGAGGAGCAGCCGATAGAACAAGAGCAGAAAGCCCAGCAGCCTGAGCCGCAAGAGACAGCCAAAGTGGTCAAACCTAAATATGAGAAATTAAACCCTGAGAATGAAGTGCGAGCCTCGCAATTATTCGAGATGGCCCTTGCCCAGCGCAAGATGGGCCGGCTGCCGGGCATCGGCTATAAGCAAATGGTGGATTACTGCCGGGAAATAATTGAGAAGTACCCAAAAAGTTCATATGCTCCCAAAGCAAGAAGAATGCTCGGCGAAGTGCCGCAGCGATACTGGAAGCTGTATAAAATCACCACCGAAGAGGTAAATCCTTCCAAGTAAGGATTGTTAGTCAATAAACACTAAATATATACAAGGAGGTTGAAAAATGGATAATGCCAATCCTGCCAATATTCCCGTTATTTCAGTAACGGCCGATTGTCTGCCACAGGCCTGGGAGAAGGCAGTATTAGCTGTCTGGGATAATGGTCTTGAGATAAAAACCCAATATGACAAGTCAACAGACCCTCCAAGTAAAGATGCTACTGTAATGATTTCGATAGCCAATCCCTTTAATGAGCCAAGGATTCATAAGAATTTTCCCGGCGGGCCTGCTGAGCTGGAGGCCTATCGGCTTGAGGTTGTCGAGGGTATACACGACCACTGGATAGACCCTGCAGCAGGGAAGTGGACCTACACTTACCACGAACGTCTCAACGCTTATTGCCCGGTAGAAGAACTTCGAAAGGCTGATTCAGACAAGCCTTTCAAAAAAGTCGATCAGATCCAGTATATCATCGATGCTTTGGCAGAGGTCGGCCATACAAGGCGGGCTCAGGCAGTTACCTGGATGCCAACCGCCGACCCAAAAACCGAAGACCCACCCTGTCTGCAGAGAATATGGTGCAGATTGGTGCAAGGCAATGAAGGTAATCTGGCATTGAATATGAATACGCACTGGAGGAGCAGAGACCTGTACAAAGCATGGTTTATGAATGTCTATGCCATAACGGACCTGCAGAGAATCATTGCTGAAAAAATATCAAAGAAATTAGATAAGCCGGTAATGGTCGGCAGATACGTTGACATAAGCGATTCGCTGCACATCTACGGCAGTTATCTTAACGATGCCGCGGTTGAAGTTGAGAAGATGCGTAAAAGCCCTTTTACAGACAGATCGTGGGAGACTGCGCATCCGGCCTTTGAGATGATGACAAATGAGGCCCGAGAAAAACTTACACGGGATCCCGACTGGTACGCAAAGGCAAAAGGTTGAATATATGATTATATTAGGCATGTGAAAAAATCACCGCTTCGTCAGTGATTGTCGTTATCTGGTAGTCAATATAAGCCAGAAACAGTCCGCCTCTGATTTGCCTACAGGGATTTTTATATTAAACTTTAGTTACGTAAATTTTCGCACTTTTTTTAATGTTTTATGCGGCTGGAGCTAACGCTTCCAGCAGGAAAATGAGTTTTTTATCATGTACGGCAGAAACTCCGAACATACATTTTATTTTTTCTTGCCAAAACTCACGGCGAAGGCTCGATATGGTAACAGCCACAATATCAAAACTGTTTCTTTTTGCAGCTTTGAGTGCTTCCTTTTCATCTTTGCAGTTATGGCATCGAAGCTCTTTGGCAGCATTGTTATCCAAAAAAACACTGCTGAGCTT
>JAFGRL010000061.1 GCA_016935195.1 Sedimentisphaerales bacterium | reverse complement strand
TGCGGATGAGAGGAGTCGAACCTCCACGGGCCAAAGCCCACAGGCACCTGAAGCCTGCGCGTCTGCCAATTCCGCCACATCCGCGGCTTTTAATGATGGTAAAAGCTGTTTTCAGATTAGTCAATAGTGTTTTCTGTATCAGGCTATCAGGGAATTTAGCATGTACAGATAGTCCGAAAGTAAACGCGTTATTAGAAAATTATCTCTTACGGTCTTTTTTCCAATACTGCCTATTCTTTTACCTTCCTTTGGGTTTTTTAGCAGATGGATAATTCTATCGGCAAATCCGTGTGTATCCCCCGCTTCTAACAGAAAACCGTTTTTACCATCCTCGACTTGGATAGGTATACCGCCAACATTGGAAGCTACCACAGGCGTTCCTTTCCAAAGTGCCTCAGTAACCGCAAGACAGAAACCTTCTCTTGTAGATTTCTGGATTATTACACTGGAGAATCTTTGAATTGCGTTAACTAACGTTTCATTGTTACCAACAACGAACAGAATATCGCCGCTTTTTACGAGCCGGTTGGCCTTTTTGTAGACTCTGTTATACATTCTTAAGCCTTCCGGGTCGTCGCTGGCAACATTATAGCAAAATAATAACCTGCAGTCGACCTTCTCCCTGACCAGTTTAAATACATCTATTACACCCTCTGGGTCTTTCCATGGGTCAAGTCTGGAAACCTGAGTAATTAGAGGTTTGTCCTTTGGTATGCCGGCTTTTGTTATTTGCTCAAGAATACTTTTGTCGCTTATGTCCCTGTTCTTCTGGCTAAACGGATTGATAGCAGGGAACATTAGTCTCTGGTTTATCGGCAGATCTTCCTTATAATATTTTTCGCTGGAGAAGACAATCTGGTCGTATTTGAGCAAAAATCCCTTGAGAAAATCCCACAATTCTTTATTTGGGTCAGTCAAATCTATATGACACCGCCATATCCAGGGCTGGCGCTTTCTATAAGACCTTATCAGCGAAAGCGGCTGAGGGTCATGTATGATAACACAGTCATGCTCTAAATGGGTGAACTTGGAGAAGTTTTCGTTGACCCGCATATAAACGCTCTTTTTTCTTTCCGTTAAGGTAAGCTTTGAACCTTGCAGAGCATTATGAAAGCTCTTTGTAACCTCGAAGAATTCCTGACTGCCATGTAGAATTCGCCAGCCGGCATCTATCCCCACATCATTCATCAGCAAAACAAGCGAATAAAGTATTTCTGCAACACCGCCGCCTTGATATGTGGCATTGAGGTGTATAATATGTTTACCATAAAGACCTCTGGCGCGAGCGTATATCTCAGCTAATGTCTTATCGGGCACAATGTGGCGAAAATCTTCGAGCCTTAACATAATATCTCCTTAACAATTTCTTAAATGCTGGTTAGTTGATCAAGTAAACCTCTAAGTGCATATACTGAATCCAGATTGAATCGTGCCTTTGAAATGCCGTATCCCACCTTAATTGAGTACGCATCCTCAGGCAGAATTGAAAACATATCCTCATCTGTATAATCATCGCCGGCAGCTAAAACAAAATCCCATTTGCCCTTTGCTAACCACCGCTCTGCCGCATGGCCTTTGCTTACTCCTATGTTTTTAACTTCGAGTATTTTGTTACCTTCGAATACACCAACATCTAAGTTCTCAGTGAGGTTCATAACGGCATCTCTGAGCTCTCGAATTCTCAGCGAAGCTAATTCAAAATCGGCCTTGCGGTAATGCCATACCAGAGAAAAATCCTTCTCTTCAACAAAAGAGCCCGGTGTCCTGTCTGCATATAACTCGAGGATGGGCCTTATAGTCTCTTTCCAGTCATTCTTCAGAGGCTCTATTACCTGCCAGTTATTTCCTTTTTCCTTTATCCATGCCCCGTGCTCAGCTATTAGTGACCCTTTTATATCACCGAGCCAGCGATTCAAGGTTTTCTTGTCTCTGCCGCTGATTATTACCAATTCATTTTTCGCATCCAAAGTAAGAATCGACAGCAAAGCCTGAAGTCCTTTATCAGGTCCTGCCTTTTCCGGCTTCGGCGCAAAACTTACAAGCGTTCCATCGTAATCAAGAAGGAATAATCTCTTGGCGCTTTTATTATAATCATTTATTAAATTCTTTTTTACCGACTCAGTAAGCTTATAAACAGAAAGTTTCTTCCGGATGTTTCTCGCATCAGATAGAGCCTGAATAAAGTCATTAGCCCACCTTTTGACGGTATAGCGGGAAAGCCTTTGTTGCATTAATCTATTACGTTCAGCCTGCTCTTTCCCGGGCATCTCCAGCGCTTCCTTTATTGCACCTATCATTTGCTGCTTATTCAGGGCGTTTACTATAATAGCTTCACCTAATTCACTTGCCGCACCAGCCATCTCGCTCAGAATCAAAACACCTGTTCCTTCTGTTTTTGTCGCGACGAACTCTTTGGCTATCAGGTTCATACCATCCCGCAGAGGCGTAACAAAAGCTATATCCGAGGCATTATACAGAGCAGTAATTTTTTCAAACGGAAGAAACCGATACAAATACCATACAGGCATCCATCCCAGAGAACCGTGCTCACCGTTGATTCTGCCAACCAGCCATTCAAGTTCTTTTCTCAATTCAATATAGTCTTTAACACCGGTTCGAGAAGGCACCGCTACAAGTATCATGGTCATTTTTTCTTTGTACTTGGGATTTTGTGACAAAAATAAATCGAACGCTTCAAGCCTTTGAATTATCCCCTTGGTGTAGTCTAATCTGTCTATAGAGAGAATTATTGTTCGAGCCCCCACTTTCTTGCGGACCATAGCTAAGCCCTTCTTGACCTCCGGCTCTTTTGCGGCAGTTGAATATCTTTCATAATCAATGCCCATCGGAAATGCGTCCACTTTTGTAACTTTCTTGCCAATGGTAAGCAATCCCATAGAATGATCGATCCCCATTATTCGAGCGGTGCTGCTAAGAAAATGCCTTACATAATCGTATGTATGAAAACCTATCACGTCCGCACCAACAAGGCCTTTTAGAATTTCTTTACGCCAGGGCAGAAGACGAAATAACTCAAAAGAAGGGAACGGTATATGCAGAAAGAATCCGATTTGGACATCAGGAAGTTGCTCACGTATCATCTGAGGTAGAAGCATCAGGTGATAGTCATGGATCCATATACGGTCATCAGATCTGGCTACTTCCAGAACACTTCGGCAAAAGGCTTCGTTAGCGTTCTTATAGGCCTGCCAGTACCGCTGTTCATATACAGCATATTGAGGAAAATAATGAAATAACGGCCAAACTGTCTTATTGCAGAAGCCGTAATAAAAATTCCGCACATCGGCTGCAGTGAGAAAAACAGAATGAAAATTTTGTTCTTTTAGCTCAACTTTAATCTGCTGCTTTTGCTGTTCTGATAATTTATCCGCGGATATGCCCGGCCAGCCTATCCACCGGCTTTTATGGGACTCGTCCAACGACATAAGGCCGGTAGCCAAACCACCCGCACTTGACTGGAAACGCAATCGGTCAGCGCGTTTTGTTACGCTAACAGGCAATCTGTTTGAAACTATCAGTACATTACCCATCTAATCTATATATACTCAACTGAGTTTAATTTTCCAGCTTTTTATTGAATTTCTGTTAGCAGGTATGTCTGGTGAGTTTCTTCTGTGCAATATTGACGATGAAACGGCTTCGACGCCCAGTTAATTTTATATAGCTTTTTTGCGCCACAAAATTAATTAACGATATTGGAGCAGCATCTGCGGCAAGCCTCAGCCGTAAATTAATTTATATGCCCGGATAAGTTCAGCAACGCTCCAGGCCTGGGCCATGCAGCCTCGCGCCTGGTGCGGGGCGTCTGCGTCGAATATTTCACTTACCTGCCCCAGACAGCCCTGCTCTTTGAGGTGCTCAAGAAGCGGCTGGATAAATTTCGCTGTCTCCTTTTTACTTTTGCGACTGAAATCATTGACTTTTAAGTAAGCTTCCACAAACGGGCCAATCAAATATGACCAAACTGTTCCCTGATGATAAGCTTCGTCTCGCTGGCACTGCGGGCCTGCATATATCTTTCTGTAACGATTGTCGGTGGCACTTAGTGTTCGCAGGCCATAGGGCGTGAGCAGATGCTTGCGAACAACTTCGACAACCGATTTTTGCTGCTCAGAGGTCAAAGGAGAAAATGGAAGGGAAACAGCAAATATCTGATTTGGCCGCAAAGAACCGTCAGCCAAACCCTCGGGCAAGATACAATCATTTAAGTAACCATAATCGTCATTCCAGAACGATCTGCAAAAACTCTCGGCTACTTTATCTGCCAGTGATTTGAAATGGATTTGAGCCTTTTCATCCCGGCTGGCGTAAAACTTCGCAAGCCAGGACAAGACATTGAACCACAATACATTTACCTCTACCACCTTACCATATCTTGGTGTAAATGCCTCGCCGCCACACTTTGCATCCATCCAGGTAAGCTGTGTATCGCTGTTGCCTGCTGTTATGAGGCCATCGGTATCAGCCTTGATATTAAATATGGTGCCGTTATAGTATGAATCTATAATTGAGTGGATTGTTGGCAAAAGCAGCTCTGTCATTGTTTGAGAGTCTTTTGTTGTCTCAAAGTATTGAAAGGCTGCGTTTACAAACCATAGTGAAGCATCAACACTATTAAAATAAGCAGTGTTTGACCTGTCATCAAAGCGATTTGGAATCATGCCTTTTTCGGACGCCTGTGCAAAGGTAGTTAAGACCGATTTGGCCTGCTCGAATCTTCCTGTATCGAGCAGCAGGCCTGGTAAAGCCACAAAAGCATCTCTGCCCCAGTCTGCAAACCAAGGGAACCCAGCCAGCATAGTGACCCTGTTAACTGTTGCATTATGTTGGCCGTCTCTTGCACCATTATTGTTAGTTATCGATAATTGCTTGTTTTGTGTCATTTGGCGATTAGTTATGAACTGATCTGCTGCTAAGCAAAGTGTTTTGAAACTGTGGTTGCTGGTCTTCGCCGCTGCCACAACCATATCCTGATGCCTTTGCAAATCTCTGCGAAGCCGCTCGATATCGGCATCTGCCAGGTTTTCTGGTTTGCATTTCTTATCGAGATTCGCCCAGAGCACTAACCTGACAGGTGAATCTACTTGGCACTTAAAAAAACCCGGCGACCAAAGATCTTCTGTAAAATCCTGACCTCTATCTTTGTCTGTTCGGTAGAGGAAGTTAAACCACCACTGCTTATCCTTGACAAAACTCATCGCAGGGGCTCTTAAGTTTAATTGGCAGCTATCCGGAATATCGTGGTAAACGAGCAGACCATCGGCGAGAGTTGTTGAGCAAAGTGGTGCGTAGGATCTCTGCAGTGTATGAAAGTCTCTCAGAGCTACAAAGGGGCGCAGAACAAACTCGGCCGGGGCTGTAACGCTGGTGAAGTCATAGACCACTGCAATCGTATCTGCCTTACGATCCAGATATATTGACTTGGTCAATTTCAGCCCGTCCACAACATAGTCAAAATGTGCGCCGGTGTTACGATGAAACCGTCTCAAAAAGGCATAACCTTGCGGTGCAATTTTCCCGCTGAACTCAAATGTAGAGAGATTAAAAATCTTTTTGCCATTGCCGGAGCTCGTAGTAAAATTGTTTCTATGAATATCCCCGTGTGATTTCGCCGAACTTTCGCCCGATCCATTGAATATCAGCATCTCCAGACAATTAGACAATGCTACAATTCTATCGACCGGCGGATTCAATGAACCAACTAACAATCCGTGGTATCTTCTGGTATTACAACAAATAATGGAAGAGGATGAATAACCGCCCCGCTCGTTAGTCAAAAGCCACTCCTTCTCCAACAACTGCCCGATATCTTTTTCACATATATGCGAGCATTCGATTCCTGGACTTTTAGTTTTCTCCAGCATCAGCACGATTAGATCCCTTTAGATAGAATAATCACGTCAAAAACTCAAAATTTGGAAGAGATGCTTTGGAATACGTAATAGCTGGTCAAGTGCTATAGTTAATCACCGCCTCTTCGTTGAGTCCGGCAGGGGCTCGGGTATCTAAAGCTGATATAGATTCAGCTTTATTTTGCTTCGGTCGGTAGCCGCTTCTCTGGACCGAGCCGACGCTACAGCGATTATTGAGATTATCTAAAGCATTCATAAAGTTAATATAAGAATCGTAAGGTGAGTCATAAGGATTAAAATACTTATGTACATCACCGTCAGCGAAGTACTTCGTACACATATAGTAGAAGTGGTCTGAACTCTGCAGTTTTCGCCAATCTCTGACAATCCTTTCATCACCGGTGCTTTTAACTTTATTCTCGAGCCGATAAAGCTCATGAATTGCATTGGACTGCATAGCATTGCCCAGCCACGCCGAAAGATCCCTCTCGGTGTCGGCCCAGCTTATTAAATAGGGCACATCAATCGCCTCGGTCGGCTCGTAACTGTCAATTACCTCGCTTGGTGTCTTAAAATCATTATCCGGATGCATCAAAAGCTGTTCCGGAAGGTGCCGCATAAAATCAAATATCCCTGTATCCTTCCATTGATGCTCACCAAATGTTTCGTAATCCATAAACAGGTTAACCACATTTCCGTTGCCGTTTGTATTGTTTATCCATCGTGCAAATTTTTCCGCTGTCAAAGGCCACTGTGACCAATGGCGATTGGAAAATCTAAAGGCAATATCATCGCTAAGAGAATAGTTCTTCAGCAAAAGCTTGAGCCTGTCACAACTTGTCGGGCGATACACAAAATCAGGGCTTCGGCTGCCAAGGATACGATCGGCCCCTTCGGTTATTATGGCGTCGAATTGACCCAATGACTCAACAAGCCTAGCCAGGTCGTTGCTGTATATCAATTCGGTGTTTCTAAAGACTCTTGGCCTTTGGCCAAAGAAATTTTCCATAGTTTCGGCATGCTTGTTGACCTGTGCAGCGAACTCCTCAGGTGAGTACAATGAACATAAGCTGTGGTAATAAGTCTCAGCCAGAAATTCTACACACCCGCTCTGGGCAAGGGCATCGAAGGTGCTTATTACTTCCGGAGAGAACTCCAGCAGCTGCTCTATCAAAACGCCGGTGAGACTGTAGGCTACTTTGAATCTGCCTTCGAATTTACGTATCAGATCCAATATTAATCTATTCGCAGGAAGATAGCATTTATTTGCGACCTTTCTGCATATAGCAGCGTTCTTTTTGTCATCGAAGTATTGATCGCGTTCGTCAAAAACCGTATAGTGCCTCAGCCGCATTGGCTGATGGACTTGAAAATAAAAGCACACAGAAGACATAAATCTTTACCTTCCCTGGCCGTCAATAAGGCCGAATGTTTCGAGCCTTTCAGACTGGAACCATCATATCCTCGTAGATTCTCAGGCACTTCTGCGCCGTGTCGGTCCACCTTAGTTTCCTGACTTCGTAGTTTCCATAGTCACGCAGGGTCAGCCTCAAAGGCGGGTACTTCAGAACTGCCACAATCTTATTAGCTATCTCATCAACATCCCAAAAGTCAACTTTTAACGCATGCATCAGCACCTCTGATACACCGCTTTGTTTACTTATTATTACAGGAACATCATTATTCAGGGCCTCAAGGGGAGCGATTCCGAATGGCTCCGATACCGATGGCATTACATATAAATCAGCCATCTTGTAAATTCGCTGTACATCTTCGCCCTGCAAAAATCCCGTGAAAAGGACCTTATGTCCAATTCCTAACTCTGCTGCCATTTCAACTGAACGGTATATCAAGTCCCCAGAGCCGGCCATTACAAACTTGACATTATCCATCACCTCGAGAACTTTTTTGGCCGCTCTGAGAAAATATTCCGGGCCTTTCTGCATTGTAATTCGGCCTAAGAAAAGGACGATTCTCTCATTCTTATCGATACCTGTTTTGGCCAGAGGCCAATCACCGTTACCATTTTTTTCAACTCCGTTGTGGACTACCTCAACCTTCTCGCCGGCTACACCGTATCGGCTTATTACGATGTTGCGGGTAAAATAGCTAACGGCAATAACCTTATCCGCTGCGTGCAGACCTCTGCGCTCGATATCATAAATCATCTGGTTGACATTTTCGCCGCTTCGGTCAAACTCAGTGGAGTGGATGTGTACAACCAAAGGTTTTCTGCATATTGCTGCCGCTGCAATACCTGCAGGATAAGTCATCCAGTCATGGGCATGGACAATATCAAAATGTTCCGTCTGTGCCAGTTCGGCAGCGATTGCAGCGTAACGATGCACTTCTGCATACATATCACCGCCATAATCAAATCCTGCAACCGATTCCGGCCCAGGCCCACCTGCCTTTATCTGCTTTTCTCTTATCAACTGCTCTATTCGCTGTTGCTGATAACTGCCGGAAGTTGAATAAGGCTGTAAAGGTGAGCTTATTCTCCGAAACGTAATATTCTTCAATTGACTGGTTGGGGATTTTACCTGGGCCTGGGCCTGGGACTGGGGAGTTAAAAGCTTAACGTGAGTAGTGTACCTGTCATCAACTCCTTGCGGCAAACAGAAAATTACCTCAACTCCCAGTTGATCCATAGCCTTTGTAAGGCCATAACAAGCTGTACCAAGCCCACCGCTGATAAAAGGCGGGAACTCCCAACCTAGCATGAAAACTTTCATCGCACCACCATCTAACTCTATAAGTCTCTGTCAGATAAGAACTAACACTCCGCGGGCAGAAATCTATGACAGCCAAATCCAGAAGTGCTCTGTCGTAAAAAGTCCATTGACAAAATCCTTATCGACAGGACACTGGTACCTCTTAACAAAAAACAGGCAAGAAATAACGTCTTAATTACTATTATAATCGGAGTTTTTACCAGATTTGGTTAAGAAAATTTCTCCTAAGACCCCAATTTTAGCATTGAAAATTGCAATTTTATAGGCGTGTGGATAAAAGCTTATCCTGTGGGAATACCAAAAGCCTTGTGACCGTTTACGGGGTAATATACTGAATTCTGGACATATCACGGGCTACACAAACGCCTTTTATGGCGTTGGGGCTCTCTGTCATTGCCAGCGAGGCAGAGCCGAGCGCGGCAATCTCTTTACTGCGAAAAGTTGAAATTGCTTCGGCCTAAAGGCCTCGCAATGACACTAAACGCCCTTTTACTACCCCGAACGGCTAAAAATAATCCTTTCGCAGGTTCAAAAAATCATCTCATACCTTAGACCAAATTGACTAAGGTACGAGATGGCTTTAACCTAACATCATACCAGGGAACAACTTATGATTCGTAGCCCCTAAGTTGGCGCTCAGAGAGGATTTACAGGTCCTGGGCCTTAACAGTACTGCGCCGATTCGCTTTGGCTCTATTGGCCGCTTTATCGAGCATGCTGTACACCGAGTCACTAATACTCAGTAATGCCTCGGATGAAGTCATCATTTTTTTGCTCTTGATGTAGGCCTTGACCTTACTTGCTACCACTAACGGCTCTCTTTTCTTTGCCATTACAAAATTCTCCTTGCCTAAACGTTTCTTCTCCAAGGCCGGTCGACGTTCGCTCCGGCCGACAAATAACAAAGGTCATTGTTTACAGGAACATTTCTATATTTGCAACAAAAAAATGCCGCAGGTTGCTAAATTTTTGCAGTTCTCCTGCCGATACAGAAAAAGTAACTCAGGCAAATACCTTAAAAACTGTTAAGGCTCGGGCAAAAATACCCGTTATAGTATTAGTCAAAACTGTTAACAGGACAAATAGAGAAACTTATATCCGCGGCGGAGAGATAAAATGGCAAAGCAATCTAAAAACGAACAAAATTCTCAGCTAAAGCACGCAGAATTCACAATAGTTACCTTTGCAAAGGATTCGGAGCAGGCCCGGGAGTATGAAACTCTTCTCAAAGACAATGATATACCTGTTCTCACCAAAGACTCTGATGCCAATGACCTTCAGGATAAAGGCATTGCCATAATGGTCCCTGAGGAGTTTCTTGACGAAGCACACGTGATAATTGAGGCGCAGGATGCCTACGATGACTTCTATGATTTCACATTGGAGGATGATGATGATTTTGACAGCGAGCTCTTCAATGACGAACCTTAAAACCAAAAAATGAAAACTGCCGGCACTGATTATGAGTTTATAAAACCTGATTGGCCGGCTGGACCAATGTGTTGGAATTAACCAAGGACAAATGTCTGATAAAATGCAGGGAAAAAAATTCACAGAACGCCGCAGCGGCCTGCAAAGGCGAATGAGTGTCGTGGACAGGCGTCTGGGACTTGACAGACAGCGAGGCCCGGGAAAGCGAAGAAGCCAGCAGCGAAAGTTGGCCGAAGAAGGACAAATGTCAGACGAGCAATTCGAATTCCTTATGGCCATCGAAGAGTATAAAAAGAAAAACACCAAACCTTTTCCAACCTGGACCGAAGTGCTTGAGGTTATAACGGCCTTAGGTTACAGAAAAGTTGCCGAGCCTCAGCCGCTCGAAAAAGCCCAAACCCATGCAAACCGTTAACGGCTACTCTTATTGTCATCTTATATAATGCGACATATTGTTGTAACGCCGCATACAAAATGTTGTATTGCTCCAGACAGAAAAACACCAAAATAATCGCTCTCTGAGGATCAACGCAGGGATCAATGGATAACATCAGAGAAAAAACCTTGATATAAAGCAGATTGTCGGTAAACTGCGTTATTCCCGTGCACAAGAGCCGTCAAGGTTACTTTGCGTAGTTGTATAGTGTTGAAGCTCACTATGAGCGACCGTGAAAAGGAGCACCAAAAATGACAGATTACTCAGTAAGCCCCAAGGGAGAAAAATTTGCCATACCTAACAAAGACGAGTACGCCGCCGAGTTTGCACGTATTGAGTCACTTGTTGACTCAGCTCGAAAGGAAAACAAGGAAATAGTCGTCGTGATGGGCGTCGGATTTGTGGGCACTGTTATGGCAGCTATCATCGCCGATACAACAGACAAAAAGACCGATAAACCCGGCAAGTTTGTTATCGGCTGCCAAAGGCCAAGCGTTCGCAGCTACTGGAAAATACCACTTCTTAATCAAGGTGTCGCACCGGTAAAGGCAGAAGACCCAGAGGTCGAGCCGATGATCTCTCGATGCGTTCTCGATAAAAAAACACTTGTCGCAACCTACAACAACGATTGTCTTAAGCTCGCCGATTGTGTGGTTATCGATGTGCAGTGCGATTACATAAAACAAGACCTCGGCAATATGCGTACCGGCAGGGTGGAAATGGCTGCGCTCGAGAAGACAATGAAGACCATCGCAGACAAAATCCCGCCAAATTGTCTGACGCTTATCGAGACCACAGTCGCGCCGGGTACAACGGAATTTATTGCTTGGCCGATTATGAAAAAGGCCTTCGCTGACAGAAAAATCGAATCTGAGCCCATTCTGGCGCACAGCTTCGAACGCGTTATGCCCGGCAGACAATATGTTTCTTCTATCAGGGATTTCTGGAGGGTTTGCTCCGGCTGCAACGAACAGGCAAAATTACGCGTCGAGAAATTTCTTAAAGAAGTCTTAAATACACAGGATTATCCCCTTACCGTTATGGACAGACCAATTGAATCTGAAACTACGAAAATTGTCGAGAATTCCTTTCGTGCTTCCATACTCGCATTCCTCGACGAATGGAGTCTCTTCGCCGAACGAAACGGCGTTGACTTAATTAAAGTAATCAAGGCAATCAAAGTCCGACCCACACACAGCAATATCATCTTTCCAGGCCCCGGTATCGGCGGATACTGCCTGCCGAAAGATGGAGGACTCGGCTACTGGGCCTACAAGCATATTCTCGGTTTCAACGATGACATATTCAAATTTACTACAAAAGCAATTGATATCAATGATACCCGAGGCCTTCATGTGGCAGCTTTGACAAGAGATTCCCTAAGGAATATGGGCAGGCACATAGCCGGAGCACCAATCCTCCTGTGCGGTGCAAGCTATCGTCAGGATGTCGGCGATACACGGTATAGCGGCTCAGAAATGATTGTTCGAAAACTCACCGAGATGGGCGCAGAAGTACGGGTGCACGACCCCTATGTGGAACATTGGTACGAGCTTGAGAAGCAGGATACCTATCCTGCGCCGGGTCATTCGCGGGCAAGATTTTTTAGAAACCAAAGTGGACTTGTAAACACCTCCGTTCAAAAAGACCTTACTGCAGCTCTAAAGCAAGTCCAGGCGATAATATTAGCGGTTCCACACACCCATTATTTAGAACTCGCTCCCGATAATGTAGTAGAATCAGCTGGCGGGCCTCTGGCGGTAATAGATTGCTTCGGCATACTGGATGACGAAAAGATTCGCCGATATTTCGAGCTCGGCTGTGAAGTAAAAGGACTGGGAAGAGGGCACATCCAGCGAATCAAAAAGGAAGTCTTAAAGACCACAAATTGAATTTACCTTTGGTGAATAGGTTCCAAAAAAATGGATATTAAGAGCAAGCGAATAGCTGTATTGTCCCCTGTGGCCTGGCGGACACCGCCCCGGGCCTACGGGGCCTGGGAAACTGTAGCAAGCAACATCACCGAAGGACTGGTAGCTCGAGGCTGGAAAAACGTAACCCTGTTTGCCACAAGGCAATCAATTACCAGTGCAAAGCTCAAAGCCGTCGTCGAACAAGGCTACGAAGAGGATAAAACTCAGATTCCCCTGGTCTCAACCTGCCTTCATATTTCCTTCTGTATGGAACACGCAGACCAGTTTGATTTGATACATAATAACTTCGACTATCTGCCGCTAACTTATCTGCCCTTTATCAAGACACCAATGCTGACAACCATTCATGGTTTTTCCGACCCTGATATCCTGCGGGTCTATCGCAAGTTCAAAAATACATACTACGTTTCCATAAGCGACTCCGACAGAGATAAAGAACTGCCCTACCTTGCGACTGTTTACAATGGGATTGACCTTTCAAATATAACCTTCCGCGAAAAGGCAGGTGACAAACTGGTTTTCTTAGGACGTATACACAACGATAAGGGGGCGCATCTGGCCATTGAAGTTGCAAAAAAAACCGGCTTAGTCCTGATAATAGCAGGGATAATTCAGGACCAGGATTATTTCGACAATCTCATCAAGCCTTACATAAATGATTCAACGATTCAGTATATTGGGCCTGTCAATCCCGTACAGCGGGATGCTCTTTTTGAGAAAACCTACGCAATTCTACATCTAAACACAATTCCCGAAAGATTCGGCTTAGTACTGGCCGAATCAATGGCCGCCGGAGTGCCGGTAATTGCGATGGATTTAGGCTCCTGCAGGGAGGTTATTGAAGATAAAGTAACAGGCTTTTTGGTAAACAATGTAGATGAAGCTGCCGAGGCCGTTGGCAGAATTGACAGTATAGACCGCTGGAAATGTCGCCAGAGAGTTGAGAATAATTTTTCTATCGACCGTATGGTTGCAAAGTACGAACGAGTTTACGAGCAAATCTTTCATCGCTAAACAATCACCCAACCCAAATCAAAACCCCGATAACTTTAGCCAGGGCCAATTACTGTCATTGGATGTCTGTAGTTCAGGTCGAGGCAATCTCCACCTGTCTTTTTCGGAAATCAATTATATGCGCGGTGTGTCTTCTCCGGCTATACAAAGCTGTCGATTAATCGCAGACACGAAACCAATGGTCATTTATCCTTCTATAGTAAGGCCAATCTTTTTGAAATTTCGTTCCCTTCTCTGGCAATTTGCCATTTGAAGTGTAGACATAAGCCGTGTGTTTATTGGGAAAGCCTGAGCCCCATACAAATGAAACGTTGAGAACAGAGCCTTCTTTTTTGGCATAAATAAGATATGCCAGATGGCGAAACTTTGCGGGTATATCTTCACCTATTAGATATAAGGGTTCAGTATTAATTTGATTTTCCACCATTTTTACGGCAGCTTCATATTGGACGATGCGTTCTTTAAAAACATGTGTATTTACAAAAACTCCAGCTTTGACAGAAAAAGTTGATAAAGGAATTGTGAGTATTGAGATTAAAAGTGGAATAAATGCTTCGGAATCATATTCTTGCCAGAATTTAAAGAGACTGATTAAGTTTATTATAAACATTACAAATGCATAAAAAACCAGAGGAACAAATAATAGCTGCGTCCATCTTTTTTCATAAGCAAAAACACCTGAAACTATAATCAGGGAAATAGATAAAATTACATTTATCCAGATTATTGTTTTAAAAGATTTCAGGCTTAAATAAGCTATTAACAGTGGTATTGCAAAGATAAAAAATGATAGAACTATAGAACCAACTCTGGCAGCCGCACCCAAAAATAGTCCGGCAAATATTGATACAACAATAACAACAACAATAATTATTATAATTTCTATGGTTTTGCTAACATTCATTTTTGCACATGTGTATGAAATTTTCTATTTTCGTTGCGCAGATTCTCTCTGTCACTTCGTGCAGTTTTTAGACATGGGGGCTATTCTAACAAATTTTATTTGGTTTGCGCAACTTTATCTGGGAAAGACGGGTCAATAATCAATATTGCAAAGGCCTGTGCTTTTCAACAATCGAACCATCCTTATCGCTCCTGCCGCGCCGTGGCTTTGGCACGGCGGGTCGGATTTTCTCCAGAGTTTTCACCCACGGGATACCTGCACAGCATGAACCATAACGGCACCACAACGGCATTGCCGATACAAGCAGCCTCGTCATTGCGAGCCGACCACGAGGTCGGCGTGGCAATGACAAAAACATGAATCGGTCAATTTGAGTAAAGTAATCTTTTCATTATGCTCATAAATCGGAACATATCGGCCTTAAGTGCTTGAAAGAACAAGGGCATTTATATAAAATTTGTGCAAACTTATTGTGGTAAGAAAGTTTCAGAAGATGTTTATGAGGTGCAAATGTATATAATACCGGGAATTGACTTGATTGGGGGCAGGTGCGTCAGGCTCATTCAAGGCCGATACGACCGCCAGTTAATTTACCGTGACGACCCTGTTGAGCAGGCGCAGGAATTTGCTTTAGCGGGCGCAAAGTGGCTTCAACGAAAACAGGGATTAAACCATTCACTGCGACAAGTCTCGCAATCAAACCCCTGCCAACTGCACCGGCACCAAATATAACTACACTATTGTTCATAACGTTATTCAAGACAAAAAGCTGTAAATTGAATAACTCTCCAATAGTCTTGACGCTATCCTGGCTGCTGCATCTCTGTGGCCAATTTTAGCACAATTGTCCGCCAACCGGAACTCAGGATTTATCAACCACTGAAGATGGTTCGTATTATCTCAATGGAGCTACAACGCAAGCCGAACTTTTGTCTACGATACGCCAAGCTGATGCTACTTGGGTAATCCCAACTGAAAATGAATGGTATAAGGCTGCCTACCATTATAATGATGGGGTAACAGGCAACTACTTCAATTACCCAACCAGCAGCAACAGCATACCCAGCAATGATTTGATTGCCCCAGATCCAGGTAACAATGCAACATTTTATGATAATGGGCACACACTGGGCAGCCCCTACTGGCGGACCGAGGTTGGTGCACACGAGAACTCTGATAGCCCATACGGCACATTTGATATGGGTGGCAACGTCTGGGACTGGAATGAAGCAACTATTAGTGATTCGTATCGTGGTGTGCGTGGTGGTTCATTTGATGATCTCGATGGTTTCTATCTAGCCTCGTCCTGTCGAGACTATGCTTTCCCTCCATACTATGAGGGGCTCACCGTAGGATTTCGTGTTGCCTACATCCCCGAACCGGTAACACTCTTGCTGCTCGGCCTCGGTGCGGTGATGTTGAGAAAAAGAAAGTAACCATGTGACCAATAAATCAAAACCCACCCTTAGTTTTCAAAGCAGGTTCGCTTTATTGATAGTTGCTGGTAACCGTTCACAGTTTTGCGTGGATTAGTTTTGGGTATGGGGTAAGCAGGCTGCAAAACAGGAGTGAGTTTTTTGGTACATATCTTAACCAGATAGCCCTGGCTTACGTCAAGGACCATTATGTCATTAAAGAATAACTGCAACGTCGAATAGCTTATATGGCCGCGAGCCTTGAGATAACTAGTCAATGCCATCGTTCGAGTCGAAAATAATCCTGCCTTGCGAATGGCCTTTGGCAACTTTGCTTTGACGACATTGCCTTTGGAGTCGAGATATAATTGCACGCGATGATCAATAACATTGAACAGTTGCTTTGGCAGGTCTATCTGCTGAAGTGCCGACTCGGTTTGCTCCAGCGGAATTAAACCTCGACGGCGTATTTCTTTA
>JAFGRL010000060.1 GCA_016935195.1 Sedimentisphaerales bacterium | reverse complement strand
GCGGCAATAGCGCCATTTTCGAGTGAGACACTTTTATCCGGCACAATCAAATCAAGGTCAAATTCCAGAATTGTTCCCAGGCCGTCGCAGCTCTTACAGGCTCCATAAGGACTGTTGAAACTAAAAAGCCTTGGTGAGAGCTCCTCAAGGCTTGACTGTGGATGCTCGGGGCATGCGAACTTCTCGCTATAAATTACGTCCCGCCAGGTGCCGGCAGAAGAATTACTATCATTTGAATCTTCCTGTGGCTCGCAAATCAGTACTAACACTACCCCATCGGCCAGTCTCAAAGCCGTTTCAATCGAATCGGCTAATCGAGTGCGAACGCCATCCCTTATAATCAACCGGTCAACAACCGCATCAATGTTATGCTTTTTATTCTTGTTCAAACTCGGAGCATTCCTGATGTCATAGATGCTGCCGTCCACTCGCGCTCGAACAAAACCCTCACGCTGGATTGCTGCGAAAGTATCTTTGTGCTCGCCTTTTTTCCCGCGTATCAAAGGTGCACATATCTGAACTTTCGTATTTTTTGGCCTGTTTATTATAGACTCGACAATTCCTGAAGAATGCTGGCTGGTGATTTTCTTACCGCACACCCAGCAGTGGGGCTCTCCGGCACGCGCGAAAAGGAGCCTGAAATAATCGTATATCTCTGTTGTGGTCGCTACCGTTGAGCGGGGATTAGAACTGGCGCTTCGCTGCTCTATCGCAATAGTAGGAGGTAAGCCTGTGATGTCGCCGACTGCAGGCTTTTGCATCTGCTCTAAGAACTGGCGTGCATATGTGCTGAGTGACTCGACATACTTTCGCCTTCCTTCAGCATAAATCGTATCGAAAGCCAGAGAACTCTTACCCGAACCACTTATGCCGGTTATACAAACGAGCTTATCTCTCGGTATGCTCAGGCTTATGTTCTTAAGATTGTGCTCGGAAGCCCCGCTTATCCTGATGACTTTTTCATTCAATCTGGCCATAAAGTGCCCGAACCAGTTTAACTAATGCTACCTATGTGAAAAACCTGTTCTTCTCCAAACTAATTATTGTAACATCAATCGAAAGAATGGTAAAACCAAAATCGACTGTTGACCTGCTGTTAATTGTTCATTCTAATGAATACGTTCGCAGTAGTTATCAATCTATCTAAAAGATGAGAAAGTTACACGACTGGAATCTATCTTACAAAAAGGCCGTGGAACTGCAGAGGCATCTTGCCTCCAAAGTGCGGTTCAGCCCTCTGAAGAAAGTGCCAAGACTAATAGCCGGCCTGGATTGTACCATAAGCAAAGACGGGCAAAGAATCCTCGCTGGCGCTGTGGTAATTAGGATGGCTAATTTTGAAGTTATTGAAACGGCAAATGCCTGGCGAAAGGTACATTTGCCATATATCCCCGGCCTGCTTTCGTTTCGAGAGGCCCCGGCCTGCATTGCAGCCGTAGAAAAGCTGCAGAATAAGCCCGATATTTTCATTGTGGACGGCCAGGGTATTGCTCATCCCCGCAGACTCGGCTTAGCTGCCCATCTGGGGCTGTTTTTCGAAAAGCCGACCATCGGATGCGCAAAAAGCAGATTGACAGGGTATTTTGAAGAGCCGCCACCTGAAAAGGGTACATATAGTTTACTAAAAGACAAAAAAGGCAGAACACCTGAAACGAGCCACGGGCCACGAGCGGCAAGCGACGAAATTGTTGGTGCGGTCGTCAGAACTCGTACCAATGTCAAGCCGGTCTTTGTCTCGGTTGGGAACAAATGCCTGCTTAAAGAAGCCATTGAAATCACCTTGGCCTGTGCGTTAAAATACCGCCTACCCGAACCAACTAGGTTGGCTCATCAGCTTGTAAGCCGGTTAAGACAGCGAACTTGAGCGGAAAATTTGGAACACAAAATCAATTCGGCTTCAACGTGAGAGTAACAAAACATAAAAAAAAACTGGAAAAAATGCCGGTTGGTGTATATCGTGTTGTGTTTCTACAATGTTTGATGGTTGTTTTAGGAAACTATGGTTGTAGTGATCTATCACAGATACAATAGTGTGTGTCATTGCGAGCAAAGCGAAGCAATCTGTGATTCTAAGGATCAAGATTGCCACTGCCTTGCAGGCCTCGTGAGTGACAACCCTGCAAATTACATGTTACAGAGTAGTAGATTAAAGACCTTTTACGGCAAAGCTGTCGGAAAATATATTTATGCGATTTATACTAATTGATAAGGTTGTCGCCCTGGAATCCGGCGAGCTGATAAAGGCTGTTAAAAATGTTTCTCTGGCTGAAGAGTATCTGTCAGATCACTTTCCGGTTTTCCCGGTTCTGCCGGGAGTACTGTTGCTGCAGGGAATGATTGAGTCGGCATCGTGGCTGGTTAGAGAAGCTGAAAGTTTTGCCCATAGTATGATTTTGCTTGAGCAGGCGCGCAATGTTAAATATAAAAGCTTTTTAACGCCGGGCAGTCAAATTGAGTACACTGTTCGGGCTAAAACAATAGAAGAGAATGAAAGTAGTTTCGAGGGGTTTGGGATATCGGCCTCTGAGAAGATTGTGGAAGCAAGGTTTGTTTTGAGACACTTTAACCTGGCCGAAGGCGACTCATCAATGGCAGGGTCTGATGCCAAAATCATCGAAAATATGAAGAACCGCTGGAAGCTGCTGAAAAATTAAAGTTGGGTTTTTATCATAAAAAGGGATTTTAGTTTAACGAAAGAAAATATCGGAGGTCTTAACATGGGGACAGCGCGTGAGCAAATCATAAAGGATGTGCGAGAGGTCATGGTGGATGCGTTAGGTGTTGACGAGGAAGAGGTGACAACCAATTCGACTTTGATGGGAGATTTGGGAGCAGAGAGCATTGATTTTCTGGACATAGTTTTTCGGCTCGAGAAAAAGTTCGGGATTAAGATTCCTCGAGAGGAGCTTTTTCCTGCTGAGAGCCTGATGAATAACGCTGAATTTATTGAAAACGGCAAATTGACACAGGCCGGTCTTGCTGAATTGAAAAGCAAGATGTCTTACACCGACCTTGGCTCATTTGAAGATGATCCTGATATTAATAAATTGGGTGATTTATTCACAGTCGAAGTCATTGTGAACTATATTGATACAAAGCTGAACGCTGCCTGACATACGGAAGTGCCCAGCCTGGCAGTAGATTAAACTTGGTAAGTCATATCAATGCGTTGGATATGGATAGATAAATTTATCGAATTCAATAGCGGCCACAGTGCGGTGGCTGTGAAAAATGTTACGCTTGCTGAAGAGCACCTCCACGACCACTTCCCCGGCTTTCCGGTTATGCCGGAATGTCTGATGATTGAGGCAATGGCTCAGACATCAGGAATACTCGTCGGCCAGGCAAAAAATTTTGAGGAAAAGGTAATTCTTGCCAAGATAAAAAGGTGCGCATTCTTCGATTATGTTAAGCCGGGAGATACAATTAAGCTACACGCAGAGATTGACACTATCACATCTGAAGCTGCCAGTATTAGCGGCAGGATAACTTGCGCAGACAAATTAATCGCCCAGATAGACTTGATGTTCAGCCATATAGACCGGAATCTGGCCGGCAAAAAATTTCCCAAGGAAAACTTTGTATTCACCAACACCTTTGAATCACTCATTCAGAGAGTAAGCATTTCCAATGATTGTGGTCCAGCCGAACCGGAGCAGGCTCAATGAGTTCCTATGATGTGGCAATAACCGGACTTGGCTCGATAAGTCCTCTTGGAACCACTGCTGAGCAAATGTGGCAGGGTATTTCCCAGGGCAGTTGCGGCATAAGGCCAATAACATCATTTGACCCTGTCGGCTTTAGCTGCAAATTCGCAGGACAGGTGCCGGATTTCAACATCCGCCAATGTGTGCCGAAAACCTATCGCAAGGCTGTTAAGCTCTTTTCCAGAGACATAGAGCTGGCGGTGGCAGCTGCACATGGCGCCTTAAACGACAGCGGACTGGTTACCAAGGGTATTGACCCTGAAAATATCAATGTTGACCCGACGAGATTTGCAGTAAACATAGGTGCAGGCCTGATAAGCTGTGATTTAGTTGAAATAGCTCCTGCCGCTGCCGCAAGTGTCAACGACGGCAAATTTGACATCCGTAAGTGGGGCAAAGAAGGTTTGGAGCTCGTAACACCTTTATGGCTGCTGAAATATCTGCCAAATATGCTCGCCTGTCACATAGGTATCATCCACGATATTCAGGGGCCGAGTAATACAATCACATGTGCCGAAGCGTCAGCACACTTGGCCATAGCCGAAGCTGCTGAACTGATTGCCCGCGGCAGCAGCGATATTGCTCTTGCCGGCGGCGCTGAGGCCAAAGTCAATCCAATAGTTATGATACGACAGTGTCTTATTAAAAGGGCTGTAAACTCTGACGGCGAGCCTGCCAGCGCCTGCAGGCCTTTCGATGCCGATGCCCGAGGCAGTGTTTTTGGAGAAGCTGCTGCGATAGTGACCCTTGAAAATACCGAAAGGGCAAAGCGCCGAGATGCTAATATTTATGCTCAGATAGCAGGACTCGGACAAAGCAACAGTATTAATGTGCCGTACGAAAAGCTCGAGGCAGATGGAAAAGGAATTCAAATAGCAATAGAAAAAGCATTAGCTGATGCTCAAATAGGACCGGATGATTTGGGTCTGATAGTGCCCCACGGTACTGGAATTGCTGATGACGATTTGGCAGAAGCAAAGGCAATTGAAGCGGCTTTGGGCAAGGCTGTATCGCAAATTCCCGTTTTGCCTACCAAAAGTATGCTCAGCAATACAGGGGCGGCAGGTGGTGCCCTTGATATTATTGTAGCAGCTCAGGCGATAAAAAAGCAAAGGATACCGGCAGCAAGGAACTGTGATAAAAAAATGGCTGGCTGCAACCTGAATATTATAAAAGAGCCGGTGGAAAAAGAGATTCGTTACGTCCTGTGCTGTAGTTATACATACGGCGGACAGACAGCGGCAATTATATTAAAGAATAATTCAATTTAGAAACAAAAGCAAATGACTGAGTATCGCAAATCGCAAAGAATAGTTATCACGGGGATGGGAATCGTCTGTCCACTGGGAGATGAGGTGGAAGCCGTATGGCAGAGGATTCTTGCCGGCGATAGTGCAATGGAAAAGACAACTATTTTTGATGCGTCGACATTTCCATCTACATTCGGTGCTGAAGTTAAGAATTACGATGCCTTAAAATACACTCAAAACCCGCAATTTCATAAGCACAGCAATCGCGGCAGTGGATTTGTCATCGGAGCTGCAGCTCAGGCGTGCCGGCAGGCAGGTATCGATATCGAGACCGATAATCCCCATGATGGAATAGACCGAACCAGGCTGGGAATTTACTTAGGTGCCGGGGAAGGTTCTGTGGACAATAACATATTTTTTGAGGCTATTGTTAAAGCCTGGGACGAGACAAAAAATCAGATGAATTGGAGCAAGTGGGCTGAAGTGGCATTTTCGAAGATGGACTCAATGCGGGAACTTGAGCAGGAGCCCAATATGCCCGCAGCTCATATCGCAGTACTCAGCGGCGCACGCGGCCCAACGAGAAGCTGCCTCACGGCTTGTGCAGCGAGTACCCAGGCAGTTGGCGAAGCGACAATGACGATTCGCAAAGGTGAGGCCGACGTAATGATTACCGGCGGTGCTCATTCAATGATACACCCATTAGGCCTTACCGGTTTTAACCGCCTGACGGCACTGTCCACGAGAAACGACAGTCCCCAGACAGCTTCAAGACCGTTTTCAGCTACCAGGGACGGCTTTGTTCTCGGTGAAGGTGCTGCAATCCTTGTTCTTGAATCGCTTGAATCAGCTCAAAAAAGAGAAGCCGAAATTTTAGCTGAAGTTATAGGTTATGGCAGCAGCAGTGATGCATTCAGGGTAACCGATATGCATGAACAGGGCAGAGGCGCGATACAGGCAATGAACGCCGCATTGGTCGATGCAGGTATTACTTACAAAGATATTGATTACATCAATACTCACGGTACAAGTACGGTCGAAAATGACTCAATAGAGACAAAAGCAATAAAAGCTGTGTTTAAGGAAAAGGCAAAATCCGTTCCGGCCAGCAGCATCAAGAGCATGCTCGGACATCTGATTGGTGCCGCCGGTGCGGCAGAATTAATTACATGCGTTTTAGCGATAAGAGATAATGTCGTTCCCCCGACGATGAATCTGACCGACCCCGACCCGCAGCTTGATTTGGATTATGTACCAAATGAACCGAGAGAAATGCCTGTCAATATTGTAATGAACGAGTCTTTCGGATTCGGCGGACAAAATAATGTTGTAATTATTAAACGTTTCTCGTGACCTGTAAGCTGAGTAACGAATTCTGATTGACGCTATTTCGATGAGGCAGTAGACTTCACGATACGTGATGGCCCTAAGTTTTCGGCTTTGTCTCAATGGGGGACAACAACAAAGTAAAAGGAGCAAAAGCATGAAAAAGCCAGCTATCATAAAGCTGGGGGTGGGTGTTCTTACGATGCTGCTGGTCTATGGGTGCCAGAACATCAGCAGAGGGCCTACAGACGAAGAACTCATTAACACCAGAATGGCTGATTGGAAAACGGCAGTGATAGCCAAGGATTTGGACAACCTCATGGTGGCTTATTCTGAGAATTATGTCTCCCGCAGAGGCGATGGCAAAGAGTCGGTGCGCAAGTTCATGGCGAGAGTCTTCGAGCGAGGCCATATGGATAATGTCAAGGTCAATCTTGAAAACGCCGAAACCACGATTGAAGAAGATAAGGCCACCTTTGGTCCCGTTGAATTTATTTCTGACAGAGGCACAATGATGTTCGAATACACACTGCAGAAGGAAGGGGAAAGCTGGCTTATTGTGCGGTCGAAAAGACAAGAACAATAGACTTATCAGATGCCATTTCGTGCTTTTGAGAAACTTTCTTTGTTAAAAGCAACTATTAAAAAGGCGAAAAGCTAAACGCAATACGAGACATGATTGATATTAAGCAAATACGGGACAATCCACAAAAGTTTAAGGACGCCTGCAAGGCAAAAGGTTTCGTAGCGGACATCGACAGATTACTTGATGTGGATTCGGCACTGGCAGGGGTAAAAAAACAACTTCAGCATATTTCCACCGAGAAGAACCGCCTTGGCAAATCGATTCCGCAGTTGTCGGCAGATGAAAAACAATCCGCACTTGCTGAACTTTCAGAATTTAAACAACGAGAGGCTGATTATAGCAAGGATATCAAGCAGCTTCAGCCGGAGTTCGACAAATTGATGCTGCTTGTGGCCCAGCCTACTGATGATGATGTGCCAACAGGCAAAGATGACACTGAGAATGTTGAAGTCAGAAAAGAAGGACAAATTCGCCGGTTTGGTTTCGAACCTAAAGACCATGTTCAGATTGGACTGGCTCTCGGGATTATCGATATTGAGCGGGGTGTGAAGTTAGCTGGAACAAGAAATTATTTCTTAAAAAACGACGGTGCACTGCTGCATTGGGCGGTTCTGCGTTTTGCTATGGATTACATAACCGGTAAAGATTATGTTCCGCTTACAGTTCCTCTTCTTGCAAGAGATAAGGTAATGCGAGGAACAGGTTATTTCCCCGGCTCTGAAGAGCAGACTTACCAGATGGAAAAAGACGACCTGAGCCTGGTAGGGACAGCAGAGGTGCCGTTGACGGCGTACCACATGGGCGAGATACTAAATGCTGAGGAACTGCCGAAAAAGTATGTTGCCTTATCAAGCTGCTTTAGACGAGAAGCCGGTGCAGCCGGGAAAGATACTTATGGCCTGTACAGAATTCATCAATTCGATAAAGTCGAGCAGGTAGTGATTTGCAGAAACAGCATCGAAGAAAGCAACAAATATCACGATGAGATTTTAGCCAATGCCGAAGCGGTAATGTGTGCGCTGGAACTGCCTTATCGTATTGTAAATGTCTGCACCGGCGATTTGGGCAGAGGCCAGGCGAAAAAATTCGATATCGAAGCCTGGATGCCTTCGAGGAATAGATATTGTGAGACACACAGCGCCAGCAAATTTTATGACTTCCAGGCAAGAAGGATGAATCTTCGTTACAAAGACCCCCAGGCCAAAAAGAACCTATTCTGTCATACTCTAAACAATACTGTAATCGCAAGTCCAAGAATACTCATTCCGATTCTCGAACTATACCAGAATTCAGATGGCTCGGTAGCAATACCTAAGGTGCTGCGGCCATATATGAACGGGAAAGAACAAATCATCGTTCGTAACAGATAAAATGCCAGGTGTCATTGCGAGAGAACGAAGTAACCGAAGCAATCTCAGCCTTGCAGCGGTTTAAGATTGCCACCCTCGGCTAATTCCTCGCTCGCAATGACAATACTGCAAATCACATATTACGTACCGATAGAACGGTAAGATTGTCATAGATTGTGTTTGTCGCCGAAGGATGTGCCGACGGAGCGGGCTGCGTGTATCAGTGGATGGTTGAGCGGAATAGTTTTTGTCCTGCCTGCGACTTTTTCCAGAGGGACTTCGTCTAATCTTCGGCCATTTACGCCGACCATATGGCCGAACTTACCCTTCATTATCATCTCGACTGCTTTTGTGCCGAGAGAGGTTGCTAAGACCCTATCAAAAGCTGTAGGTGAGCCGCCGCGCTGGAGGTGGCCCATTACTACAGTGCGTGTTGTGATACCCGTTGCTTTTTCAATTTGCTCACCCAGAATAAAGCCGACGCCGCCGAGGCGGATTGGGTCCGAACTCTCTTTGACTATTCTTCGAATTACGATGTCACCGCCTTTGGGTTTTGCACCTTCGGCGATGACGACTATGCTGAATCTTCTTCCCTTTTTGTTTCTTTGCTTAACCGTTTGTGCAATGGAGTTGATGTCGTAATGTATTTCCGGAATCAGGATAATGTCACCGCCTCCGGCTATTCCCGAATGTAAGGCAATCCAGCCGGCCTTGTGGCCCATAACCTCGACAATCATTACGCGATGGTGCGATTGAGCGGTGGTGTGAATTCTGTCAATTCCCTCGGTGGCGACTGTTACTGCCGAATCAAAGCCGAAGGTTATGTCTGTGCCCTTTATGTCGTTGTCTATCGTCTTGGGGACGGCAACAACCGGGATGCCATCGTGGTACAAATCGTTTGCAATGCCTAAAGTTCCATCACCTCCAATGCACACGAAGCAGTTGATGCGGAGCTTTCTTAGGTTTGCAATGGCGGTTTTCGAGACGTCCTTAAATTCCAGTTTTTTGCCAACTTTTATGGCGTATCTATAGGGGTTTGCAATTTTCGATGTGCCGAGTATTGTGCCGCCGGCCGTTAGGATGCCTGATACATCGTCGTAGGTAAGTTTTCTGTATCTGTTTTCGATAAGGCCATGGTAGCCATCTTCGATACCGAAGATTTGCATATTTGCTTCGAGTATAGCTTTTTTGGCAACAGCCCGAATCACAGCATTTATTCCGGGACAGTCACCGCCCCCTGTTAAGATTGCAATTCGTCGTCTGTTTTTCATACAGCACCTCGTTTTTAAAATAGTCTCATTTCTGGCGTGTATATTGTACGATAAGATTTGCCGAATATAAACCTTATTTACGGAGCCTGGGTGTCTCTTGGTCATTGCGAGCCCTGTACCGTATGGTGCAGGGCTCGCAATCTCAACGGTTGATAAGAAGAGATTGCTTCATCGTAAACTCTTCGCAATGACAAAAAAAACGAGATTTACCATCCGTGAACGGTTACCATTAATCGCACATCGGTTCCTTCAAAGCAAAGCACATTTAAGCGGCAGAGAGGCTAACAATTCGACTTTACTTGCCGGTCTTTCCAAACAGGACTTTGCTCTCAGTGCCTGAGATTAGCCTTTTTATATTGGGTTTGTGACGGACGATTACCAAAATCGGCATTGCAATAGAGACGATTACCAAAGGCCATAAGTTTGCGAATTCCCAGTTTGGCCTGGCAGCAATCAACAGAGCAAGCACAACCGGAAAAGCAACAGAGGCAGCAATTGAAGCCAGTGAAATATACCTCCAGATTAGAACGACTATCATCCATACCACAATCGCCGCCAAGGCACAGATGGTGTAATATGGCCACAGACCCAGTGCCACACCGAAACTTGTCGCTACCCCTTTCCCTCCCCTAAATCCTATGTAAACTGGAAATATGTGTCCCATTACGGCCGCACAGCCAACGGCAAGCGCAAGAAAAAGCTCTGTAACACTCATCTGCGATCCGAAAAGCAAACCTGCCAGCAGCATCGGCACAAGACCCTTGAGCACATCGAGAAAGAACCCGAAATATCCCCAGTTCTTGCCGACTGCCCGGGAAAGATTCGTTGCCCCGATATTGCCCGAACCTATTTTGCGAAGGTCTTTTCCATAGGCCCCGGCAATAATTAAGCCAAATGGGACTGAGCCAAGAAAATACGCAAACAAAATCAATACTATGAACTTAAAAGTCACTTTCGCTCCTTGATTATTGACTGATAGAGCAATTTGATTTCCTTAGCTGCGCGAGCGATTGAAACCTTCTCTTTGAGATTGTCCTCAATGATTGCCTGTGATGTTTGTTCAATATTCTGCCTATTGCTGAAATATGCAATTGCATCGGCAAGTGCAGTAATATCTTCGGGTCTTTCAATTACCCTGCCGTGCCTGTCATTAACAAATAAGTCAATCGCTCCGTTGTATCGTGTTGTTATAACAGGCGTAGCTGCTGCTAAGGCTTCGAGTATAAACCTGCTGGCCGGGTCATAAAATGTCGGAAGCACAGCAACATCAGCGATTGAAAGTGCATTTTGAATATGCCGTAAATTACCAAGAAAGACCACCCTTTTTTCAATCCCGAGCTTTGCTGCCAAATGACGGTATTTGCCTGAGCCGTCCCGTCCCGCAACTATCAAATATGCCGATTTAGCTGACTTTCCTAACATTGCAGTATTCGCAGCGCGTATCAGGGAAGATAAGCCTTTGAGCCGAAAATTGTTTGCAACAAACAGAAATAATATTGGTTCATCTGCCTCTTTAATACTTAGCCGCATTAAAATCTGCTCGCGCAGCCTGTTTGACTGGCTGGAATCAACACGCTTATTAATCTTCACGCCGTTAGGTATTATTTTTACCCGTTCGCTGCCCAGGCCGTAATGCCTTTTGAATTGCTCTGCTACATAGCTTGAAAGCGCTGCTATCACCGGCCCATCAGGATTTTTACAGAGCTTTTTTTCTGCTCGTAATAAAATTGTGCGCCTAAGGTTCGCAAAGGCGGTTATTCTTTTGTAGCGTTCGATAAATACATTTTCATAACTGGCAGCATTTCGCAAAACCGATTCGGCAAAACAGCCGCCGCGAGGCTGATAAAGATCAACAAAATCAAACGGCAATGTGCTGTGAACTATGTCATAATGATGTTCTGCGATATACTCACGCAAAGCTTTTGCAAAACGAATCAGACCTGTCCGCCTACCCGGCTCATCCTTACATAAAATACGCACATTCTTCGTCTGTCCCTTACCCTTGGCAGCAAGCACTTCGACTTTGTAGTCCTGCGCCGAAAGAACGCCGGCAAGCTCAAAAACGCTGCGCTGGGCCCCTCCAAGGGAAATATCCGCCCGCTCCAGTATTATGGCAATTCTCACTGTCATTTTTTCAACCATCGATTTTCATATTAGCCTAAAAAATGGTACATCTCGGCCGTGCTTAATATCATGCTTGGCCATAGCTGAGGCCTTGGTTATAACTTTACGTATGAACCGCTTGTCAAAACCAGTCAATACCTTCCGGCCTGTAAGTATCCGATAGAAACGCATCCTGTCCGTCATAGAAAAGTACTGCCGCCGAGCCGAATAGTACAGTTGTGCTATATCCTTGATTCTGTAACGTTCTGATAACATTATTGGCTTAAAGGCTCGTGCCAGGTCTATCAGATAAAACCGGCCTTTATCATCATAAAATATGTGAGAAAAGTAAAGGTCTCGATGCCGATAACCGGTCTGGTGAAATTTACTTACGAAAGATGCCAACTTGGTAATAAAATCCCTCTGAAGCCTTAAATTCTCCGCAGTGCTACGGTCGCAGAAAAAGGCAGGTAATCTCCGCTCGAGGGACTCGGCGTTAGCAATCTCTTCAGCAATCACAAAGCTACGGCGTTCAAATAAGTGGCCCCACTGCTGGCCGTAACAGATCGTCTTCGGTACATTTATTCCCTCAGCATCCAGCCAAAGACCAGCCTCAAAATCACAAAAAGCACAGCTTATCCTTTTGCGATGAGAAAACCAATTCTTTAGTTGAGCCCAAACAGGAGGCCTGTCATACCGCTTCAAATAGACCGTAGTTGACGGCTTACTCATTTGTATGCGAAATCGACTGCGGTAGCTTGCGAGATTGCTTTTGGCAAGACTCTTACCTGCCCTAAAAGAAAAAACAGCCTCGGTGTTCGTTAATCCTACTTTTCCCAGCTCATCTGCGTAATCAGGGTCGATAAAGAAAGACTTTGACGATTCGGTGAAGTTCTGTTTCGAGGTGATAGTAATGGCCCCTTTATCTTTTTCGAGCAATTCCCTCACAGCCTTGCATACCAGCTCCACACCGATAGAATTCATACAGAAGTGTTCTGTCATCCTGCAAACCGGCTTAACACAAGGCGCACAAGGTACATTCCCAACGATTTGAATTTCTCTTTCATAATCGGTATCTGTCCAGGCAGGGTCATTAGGCCCAAACAGCGTGATAACCTTCCTTCCCAAAGCTATCGCTATATGCCGTGGGCCTGTGTCATTAGTTATAACCAATCCCGTCAAAGAAAAAAGTGCCTTAAGTTCGCCGAGGCTCAAAGGCTTTCGTGCAAGATTGACAAGCTCATTTTTGCTTTCATTGCAGATGTGCTCGGCGATTTTTAGCTCTGCCGGCTCATTCGATACCGAAACAATGATTCTTGCTTTGTAATTCTTAATCAGCCAGTCAGCTACCTTGGCAAATCTCTCGGCAGGCCAGCACTTACTTGGCCCAAATGCACCTCCCGGCACAAGGATAACAATCGGCCCATCACTTTCAGCAACATTGCCAAGCTTCTTTCGCAAACTCGACACTTGCTTTTGATCAACTGTAAGCTCAAGACTCCTATCAAAAACGTCGGCACCTAACCGCGATGTAATCGCAAGATAATAGTCAACCATTGGAACAGGCCTGAATTTGCCCCCTGGCAACCTTGACGGATACATCCTGTCTGTTAGTAATATACCTCTGCCCTGGCGGCTGTAGCCCAGCCTCGAAGGTATCCTTGCTAAAAATACAGCCAATGCACTATCAAATGAGTTCTTGAAAAGAACCGCCTGATCAAATTGGCTGGCTTTCAGAATCCTTGCTGTAACGAATGGATTATTACTTCTCTGCACTATCCAGGCATCGTTGAAGCTGTTCGGTGACAGAATTTCCTTGACGATGCGATTGGCAAAGAAAGTGATTTTGGAAGTCTTGAAATGCCCGCGTATGGCTCGCAGCGCAGGGGTGCACAAAATTGCGTCGCCCATAGGCCAGGGCAGCCAAACTAATATCTCGTTATCGTGTTTCCGCATTCCGCGGCCAATATCTCTGAAAAAGGAAATTTAAAGACTATTATTACTTACGCTCCTGCATTATATAAAATGTCAGAGACATAAGCTGAAGAACCATTGCAAATGTCAAAGCAATCAGAACCGACTTATCCTCTTTATTAGGGCTCATCAAAAACCACAGGGCAACTAACAAACAAAGCAAAACAATAATCTGCACAACTCCAGCCATAAGCCGCATTATGGAAAACTCACCAAACATCCGGTCGCGCTGCATAGTTTTGAGCTGCTGAAGAATCGCACTTAGCAGCTCCTCGCTGCTGTCATTGCGAACTGCTTGTTCATTATGTGTAACCGGCACTTGGCTGAAGTTACTTTCTTCGGATTCTTCTGCCCGGCCCCGGCTGTCTTCTGGTTGGTCTTTTGGAACTGATTCGGCTTCTTCGCTTGATGCATATGAACTGCGATGGCTCTTTTTTATAATATTCACAGCCTCTGTGATATTCACCGCCTTGAAGTTACATGCCAGCTCTGCTTGATCCATACCTGGAGTGTGATTTACCAGTATCGTCCTGCAACCGGCTGCTCTGCCCGCTTCTATATCGCGGCCGCTGTCGCCAACCATCCATGACTGCTCAAGGTCTATATCCATCTCTTTGGCCGCTGCCAGAAGCATCCCCGGAGCTGGTTTTCTCCAGTCGCTGTCCCTGCGATACTTCGGTACAACGCCATCCGGATGATAAGGACAGTAGTAAATTTTATCCAGATAAGCACCTTTTGCCGCCAGAAGAGCATTCAATCTGTCATGAATTTGTTCGAGAACCTTTTCACTGACTATTCCCTGCGCAACTGCAGACTGATTGGAAACTACAATCAACTTATAGCCTAAGGACCGAAGCTCAACCAGAGCCTCTGCAGCACCGTTTAGCAGCTTCACCTGGTCCGGATGGCTGATATATCCCGGATCTTCAATTAAAGTATTATCTCGGTCTAAAAATATCGCCCTCTCAGACATATTGATTATTTCCTGTTACTGGTTTAACTTTTCGCAAAAGTTTCTTTCTACCAAATCACAGACGATATGATAAGCGAGCTGGTGCATCTCCTGGCTACGAGCCGTTGATTTATCATCGGCGCAAAAACAAATGTCGGCAATCTTCTCCAACCTGCTGTTTGCCCGTCCGGTAAAGGCCAATACAAAGGCATCTTTCTTTTTGGCAAGCTCCGCGGCAGCAATTACATTTGGCGATGAGCCACTGGTCGAAATAGCCCACAGGAGATCATTTTTTCCGACAAGGCCTTCCACTTGACGCACAAAAACTTTCTCATACCCGTAGTCATTGCCAATGGATGTCAACACAGAATTATCCGAAGACAGCGCCACCGCCGGCAGCGCCATACGCTCTCTGCTGAGTCTTACCAGCAGCTCAGCCGCTATGTGCTGGGCATCTGCCGCTGAGCCTCCGTTTCCACAAGTATATATCGTTCGGCCACTTCGCAGGGCCGAGGTTACTGCATCTGCTGCAGCCGCAACTGTCTCGACCCAATTGGCCTCAAACTCAGAAACCATATCTCTGTGGGTCTGGATTGCCTGCAAAATTTGCTCTCTAACGACTTCCTTCATACTCAAGCTCCGAATTTCCCACCGACTTCATCTTTTCTATTGTTGCTGTTGTGCTTTTACCTTCAACAATTGGGGCAAGGACAACCTTTCCGCCATTAGATTCAACAAACTCTCGTCCCACGACACCCTTTTGGGCCCAGTCCTGTCCCTTGACTAAAACATCAGGCTCAACTTCTTTGATCAATCTAAGCGGGTCCGGCTCATCAAAAAAAGTAACATAGTCAACCGTCTCGAAAGCAGCCAAGACGGCTGCCCTGTCGTATTGATTGTTAATTGGCCTTTCGGACCCTTTGATTTGTCTTACAGAGCTGTCACTGTTTAATCCGACGACAAGCACATCACCCTGCGACTTGCAGAACTTCAGAAATTCTATATGGCCGGTGTGAATAATATCGAAACATCCATTTGTAAAAACAATAACCTGTTTTTGCCTTCGGTGCCAGCCGAGCTTGTTCTTCAAAGAATTAACCATATGCACTTTACCATCCTTACCGTGTTTCTGGCTGATAGTCTCGTTCAATATCTCCTCGACAGTTACCGACACAGCACCAAATTTTCCCACCTCGATTCCTCCGGCTATGTTCGAAAGCTGCACTGCCGTCCTGTAATCACACCCACCTGCCAGTGAAGCTGCTAAAGTCGCCAAAACCACATCGCCGGCACCGGTAACATCGTAAACACTTCGAACCCGCGTTGGTATCATTTGCCGTATCTGACCTGCTCTTAGATACGCTCCTTCTTTGTCAAGAGTTATCACAACCGCTTCGAGCTTAAACTTACTGACAAGTTCTTCAGCAGCCCTGGCAGCAGAGACGGCATCGTCTATGTCAAATCCAACAACCGTCGATGCCTCCTGACGATTGGGCGTAATTAACGTAGCACCGGTATATTTCGAATAATCATTCGTAAACGGGGGGTCCACAAGAATTTTTTTGCCAGCCTTTTTTGCAAGCCGAATCATCTCCTGCGACAAAAAATCATTCAAAAAACCTTTGTTATAATCTTCCAAACAAACAATATCTGCATCTGTAAGCTTTGTCTTATATGTGCTAAGAATATCTTGATACTGCTGGGCGTTTAACGGTTCGGTTACCTCCCGGTCCATCCTGAACAACTGCTGCTGATGGCGATGCTGAGCCAAACCTATAAGTCTCTGTTTCGTTATAGTAGGTCGGCCCATCACTACAAAAAGCCCGCTAACATCTGCACCAGCTTTGACAAGGGCTTCTTTAAGAATTATTCCGTTTTCATCATCACCTATTACGCCGATACAGTACGGCACTGCACCTAAATCGGAAAGGTTCACTGCTACACTGCCAGCCCCCCCGCTGTTATATTCGGTCCTCTTTATCTTCAGAACAGGTACCGGTGCCTCCGGACTTATTCTCAATGCGTCCCCATAGATGTAAACATCTAACATAAAGTCACCCACCACCAGAACCTTTGGCGACCCAAGAGTTGTTATAGCTTTTATCAGTTCATCATACATCATTTACTCAATTCCCATTGCAGCCTGGTGCTCTTTCAAACATAATTTAAGAAACTGTCATTGCGAGCCCGCCGAAGGTGGGCGCGGCAATCTCTGGCCTGCGAAGGCTTGAGATTGCTTCGGTCGCTTCACTCCCTCGCAATGACACCTACTATTTTATCTTTGATAGACCAATATATTCACTTTGAACTGCTGATTTTAACCATCATTGCGTTTTTAATCAATCCTGTTATTTTCTCCTCTCCTGCGACGAATTTTAATTCTATTACCAGATATGCAAAAGCTACTTCTTTGAAGATATGCACAAATTGCTTGATTTTAGTCCAGTCTTTTTCCGTCGATAGCGCCAGTTCGGCCCCATTGTGCAGGGCCTGTCTGCGGATATCTTCTATATCCTCAGATGTATAATGATGATGGTCGTCATAAACTGCTGTGCCTGTTAGATTGACTCCAATATCCGCCAGAGAGTTGAAAAAACTACCCGGATTGCCGATACCACAAAAGCCAAAAACCTTCCTTTGTTTTAATTCTTCACAAGCTTTTTGTGTATCGTCTGCGAATCTCACAGCGACAGGGACGTACCCAGCTCTTGCAATCGCACTGTGCGGACTAATCAACCGGACCCTGCCTTCAAGCTCATTCGCTTCGGCCCGGCCAAGTCTTTCACAGTGATTTATAACAACTATATCAGCGCGTCTCAAGGCTGTAACAGGCTCTCTGAGCAGACCTGCCGGCAGCATCTTCCTGTAGCCAAAAGGACAGGTGGCATCAATCACTACAATGTCAATATCCCGAGCCAGTCGCCGATGCTGAAATCCATCATCCATAACCAACACTTTTGCGCCAAATTTCTCAATAGCTTCCTTAGCCCCCGCAAGACGGTTGGCATTTACAATCACTTTGGTCTGCGGACATCTTTTCGTAATAATCTCAGGCTCATCAGCGTATCCGGGCTCTTGTGCTTTATAGCCTCGTGTAAGGACGGCGCATTTAATTTGTGATTTTTCTTCTGTTATCCTCCGCAAAAGATTATCGCATAACCAGATTACCAAAGGTGTCTTGCCGGTACCGCCAACAGTTATATTGCCGATGCTAATAACCAGAGCCTCTACCCTGTGCTGCCTCAGCAGGCCTTTGGGATATAGAAAATTTCGCACGGTAATAACGAAATAATAAAACACTGAAGCAGATGCCAGGCATATCCTTAAAAAGGCTGAGCGCAAACTGCTGTCTTTTCCAGAAATTATACTTCGATAATCTTCCTGATTCATTATTTAGGCCGTATATTTCATAGGATTTTTACATTTCCTGTCGAAAAATGACCTAACCGCTTGCTGTATAATACGTTATGTTAACAATCATACTTTAACAGAAAGGCCATTTATATGACAGACTGTATAACAAAACCACTGCTTTTTTTAAATCTAAAAAGCAAAAAAATCAGGCAGATTTTAACGGCGGTACTCTCACATCAAACGCTGACGGCGAGGAAATCCTGTTTTTTTTTATGAGGGTAATGGGGTATTGTTCGATCAGCGTGTAGAACCAGTTCTTCCGAGCTGGATTTGTGTCAAAATTATTTACCAGCACTGGTCAGCAATCTACAACGTATCAGACAGCTCTTTATTGCCAGACAAACCATGAATTTTCTTTGACTTTGTGGCTGATATGTAAAAAAGGCCGAGCCAGGAGGAAAAAGACTCGGCCTCGAATAGATTAACCAGACATCACCATAAACTGATATCTTCTTTTGCTCGTAGCCAACAACTTAGTTCAAGCATGAATACATTTTCCTTATCTGTTGCCCTCAAAACCGGTGTATAACGAATGTTGCGATATTTACCGTCTGGCCAATTGTCAGCTCCGAGTGCTGCTTTTACACCCTGATCCAGCCATAACGGACACTTAGACGCCGTGATGCTTCGATATCCTTCATCAATGATAAACGTTATTTCCATGAAGTAAACAGGGCCGCCCACAATTTTATATCTCTCGCGGTAAGGTATTAATAATTCTTCAGCCGGTCCATCAAACTTGGTATGCAAACGGACTATCGCTTTCTTAATTCCAACTGCATTGTGAAGGTCAATTTCGACCTCATCACCACCGAGCACAACCTGACCAATACCATGCGGGAGCTTTGTTTCTGTAGGAAGTTCGAAGAAATCTAAAGGTTTAGCCGGCTCTTCGTAATCAAAAAACAGCAACTGACTTGTGCAATACCACTTTTCAGATTTATAATAGGTCTTAATCTGTATGGGCATCAGTGAGTATCTGCCTACAGTTACAGAAATTTTTTCAATCCAGTCAAATTCTTCAGGTGGTTTGAAATCATAGATCAAAAAATCTTCACTCACAAATACGGGTGTTTCGTTATTAAATTGATTGAAATCGAAATGCACTATGCCGCTTGTTATTGGATCAAAAAAGGTTTGATATTTTGTCAGGTTGGATTCTCCAACACAAGTGATGTTGTTATGTCTATCAAAGACCATCCATGTTTGACCATTGTCAAATGATTGATATGCTCCGTAACTACTGAATCCGCCACAGCTGCGGCTTCGCAATTTACCATGAGCATACCAACCTTCACGAATAGAAGGGAAGTCATTTTCGTTGCTTTGGACTTCGTAAAAGTGAAAATAATCAACATCACTGAATCGACGGGAAACATCTGCCCAGACTACACCCGACCCATCAATTGAACCACCAAAATTGTTTAATACAGCTATTGCAGCAATGATTATCACCACCACAGCTGCGTATTTTATCACTTTGCTATGCATAATTATTCTCCATATATTCGGCTGTAATGCAGCCGGTTTTGTTTCTCTAAATTTCTCTTGTGCTTTTATCATATCGCTAAGCACTACTTCATCCATTTTCGCATTGGTATCGATATCCACACTCTTAAGCAGCTTTTCTATTTTTTTATCCGACCTCATTTTCAACCTCGCTATCTAAAAGTAACCGCAGTCTGTCTAATCCATAGCGGTAGCGACTTAGGACAGTATTAATCGAAACATCCTGTGATTTGGCAATCGCCCTGAACTTCATTGAGCCGTAATAGTGCATTGCAATTACCTCACGCTGCTTATACGGAAGCTTAAGCATTGCATTGTTTAGCCGATTGGACTGTTCGCTGTGTATAATCCACTGCTCAGGCCTTTCTGATTTCGACACAATCATCTCAGCCTCGCTTAAACTTGTTGATTCTCGAAGCTGCATTGCCTTTTGAATATTACGTACACGGTTCACCACACAAGTTGCCAGATAGCTTTTCAGGTTTCCTCTAAGTTTGAGCTTATCTGTTGATTGTGCAAAACGGACAAAAACATCGTGGACAACATCTTCAGCTAAACTTGATTCGTTTAGAACAGCAGCTGCCAGCTTCAACAAGTCCTTTTTGTATTTCATATAAATTTTGCACAGGGCATCTCGGCTGCCACATTTGAACTTCCATATGAGCAACTTATCCTTGATCATCTACGCCTCAATCGACTGAGCTAAGAACGACCGTCCTTCACATATAACACAACCGAAGTACCTATTTTAGTCTATAAAAAACATTTTTTTTATAAGATTGTGCTCTCTATGTTGGAAATTAAGGCAAGTTTTTCACCGGCAGCATCTTCGGTACCTTCGCTGAAGGCACCAACGACGCAGATCGCCCGGATGGCAGAGGTGACGGTATCGAAATCGCTGTTCCATGATATTTTTTAAGGTATCGATCATTTGAACCCTGTGCCAATTGGGTCCGGCTAACGCCGAGAATTGCTGAAAAACTTGAATTCATGGCGGGCTGGGCGGTCAGGGACTGTACAAAAACCAGGGATTGGAAGAAAGGTGTGGTATCAAAAACTGTGTTACTATCGAAATTTTCACAAGAACTCCCTCGAAAAGAATCGATTGTTCAAGGTAATTGTAGTAAGATTGCTGAACTTGTACGGAGAAAATTATGCTTTGTAACCGTTTAAATGTGAAGTGTCAGTAAGTAAAAGGAAAGTGAGCTATTTTAATGGATCAAAAAAAGCATAACATTATTTGCTCGTGGAAATTTTGGGGTTTCACTTTAGGCATCTTAATTTATATTGGCATTTGTGTATCTCTCGTTACTGCGCAAAGGGCTGGTGGAATAATAAAACTTTCCTCTACTTCAGCGCAAAATTCCAACCAGCATAGTGAGCCTTCCAAAGATACACGCAATGCGAATGATTCAGCACCTGCAAAACCGCAGCCAGCCAATCCATCAGTACATGCTATGACCCAGGAAGCTGTAAAACTCGGGATTCTTTCCTGCTTGAAACGAATTAATCAAGTTGCGACCTTCCTTACCTCAAATAATAAAAGCGGGGTATTTATATTTCCTCCTGTGAGCCCGCCTGACCAACACGTTTTTTCCACATCCTTTGAGCTTATAAGGCCTGACGATTCGACGCTATATGCCAGTGCGAGCTTCTTTCCGAATAACGATGCTGTATATGATACAGTTGAATATGTACCCATAGACTGTAATGAACTGGAAAAAACAGTCTTTAGGAATTTAAAACGGTTAGGGATGGTCAAAAAAAATATTATTTTACTTGACGGTGGAGCAGTTAAAGTGTTCCTTATGCCAGCAGGAAATGGGTGCATAGTGATAAAAAAGGAAGTAGTTCAATAAAACATTCATTAAAAGGAGATCAAAAATGAAAAAACGAACAACATTTCTGAAAAATCTGGCCGCGATGATTATTATTATGGCAATGGTTATGCCTCAGTACGCAGCGGCCACCATCACGGACAACCCCCCTAATATCGTCATAGATGCTAATAATAACGTTACGGTCAACGTCGATGCTGATAACATCGGTACCGGTAGTTTTATCGTCAATGATGAGAACGGTTCATTGGACACTATCACCACGATACTTTCCAATGCCCAGTCCACGGTAATTGGTGCGGGTGACGCCAACACAATTACCAACAGTTTGACTGTTGCCGGTACTACTACGACCAATAGCGGTGATTTCACTGTTACCGGTGCGACTACACTCAGCAGCACGTTGAGCGTTACCGGCAATACGAGCTTATCTACACTAAGCACCTCCGGGCTGGCCACGCTTGATTCAGCCAGTATCACTAATAATGCAACAGTCGGAGGGACCCTCGGCGTTACCGGCGCAACGACATTGACAGGTGCTCTTACGGCGAACGGTGGTGCGACCCTAAACAGTGCTGATAGCTATAGCAGTGCTACAATCGGTAACAGTGCTGTGACTTTAGTCGCGGATAGCGATGCATTGAGTACGAATGCACAGTCCAGTCTTTCGATGGCTCCCACCTCTGCCAGCTTACTTGTCAACACGGACACCGGAGATTCGCACGGTATTACTATTAGCCAGACAAGTACCGTCATTTCCGGCGGAACGGGTTCAACGACCTTTACTGTCGATGACGACGGTGCCGCATTTGCTAATAGTACCGGTGGTCCGGTGAAAGTAACGGGCATAGCTGACGGAGTCGGTGATTATGACGCGGTTAATATGAGGCAATACAGGAAGCTTGAGGACAGAGTTGACACAGCTTATTCAGGTATAGCCTCTGTTGCAGCTATAACAGCTATTCCGGCTCCTGTTCTAGGCAAGGATTTTTCGGTTGGCTTTGGATTTGGTAACTTTGAAAATCAGAGCGCAGTCGCTCTGGGTGGTAAGGCTCACGTAGGAGAAAAGAAGGATATTACTCTTACAGCCGGTGTGGGATACTGCGACAATACGACCACCGTAAGCGCTGGCGTCGGCTGGAGTTTTTAACTAACTGTTTGATTACTCTCTTATTGCGATTTTTATATTCTCAGGCGTTGAAGGTGAAAGGGTAATCCGACTTGAAACATGTAAACGTATAAAAGTTTGTAATCCTTTGCCTTCGGGCTTGGGGGCATTGCTTGAGCGTTCAAGACAGGCCTTGAAAGGCTTCGAAAGGGCACGACTTAGTAGTGCCCTTTCTTATTGCGCCTAAAGAAAGAAATAAAAATACTTTTGAGTGAACTGGATTTACCCCATTATTTCCGAACAGATGAATCAGTACTTTTTCCTGTACTTTGTGGCGGGAATGTTCAGAACTTTTCTGTATTTGGCGATGGTTCGACGAGCCAGATTCTTAATCCCGGCTTCTGCTAACTTCCTGCGTATCTGTTCGTCGCTTAATGGATTGGCCTTGTCTTCGGAATCTACAATACGCTGCAATTGTCCCCTTATCGCTTCCCAGCTATGCTCATTGCCGGAAGAGTCTTCTGTGCCTCCGCTGAAGAATTTCCGCAAAGGCAGTATCCCCCAGGGACATTGAACATATTTACCTGCAACTGCCCTGGAAACAGTCGCTAAGTGCACCCCCACATCTTCAGCTACCTTCGACATCGGCAGGGGCTTGAGATAAATCTGACCTTTCTCGAAGAACTCTCTTTGATGCTTGGCAACCGATTTGGCGACATTAAGCAGGGTATTTTTTCGCTGTTCAATCGCATCAATAACCCACAGCGCTGAGCGAATGTTGTCTCGCAGGAATTTTCTTGTCCCCTGGGGCACTTTCCGGTCTTTGGCCATCTGCTTGTAATTTTTGTTTATCCGCAGGGCCGGCAAAGTCGACTCGGCCAGCCGAACTGTAAACCCATCCGAATTATCCGCCGGCTCCACGACCACATCGGCACTAATTGCATTATTTCGGCTTATGCCAACCTGCAGACCAGGTGAAGTATCTAATTTGCTGATTCGCCCTAAAGCCCAGTTTACAGCGCCGATACTGCAGTTCATCTTCTTAGCTATCTCCGGCAGGCGATTATCAAGCAGTTCGTCCATATGTTCGGAAATCAAACGCTGCTCAAAAGCCATATCTTTGCCGCTCTGAGACATCTGCAGCAGCAGACATTCCTTAAGGTCACGTGCACCGACACCGACCGGCTCCAACTGCTGCACAAGCACAAGAGCTATTCTTAAATCATCGACGCTAAACTCGGACGTATCTTTATTGTGGAGCTGCTCCAATCTAACGGTCAGATATCCCCTGTCGTCAATATAATCTATTATCAGGCTCCCTGCTTTTTTTACCGGCCCACCAGCCTCGACAAGCCCCCACTGCTCGCTAAGATGCTCGTGCAGTGACTTGGAAGGTGCGGGCGTATTTTTTATGGCCTCAAGCTTCCAGTCCGGCTCGCTGTCTCTGAGATGACCCCGAAAAACATCTGCTTCTCCCAGATAGTTGCTATACTCCTCATCAAGGCCGTCAAGTTTTTCAAAGTCTTCAGCCGACTTGTCATCCGAACTTTCTGCCAAATCCTTCTCGGCAGCTTCATCAGGGCTGTCAGTCTCGTCGGACGGCAACTGCTCAATTTCCAGTACAGGATTACTGTTTAGCTCCTGTTCTATTCTTTCCTGTAATTCAAGGGTTGGAAGCTGGAGAATCTCCATAGATTGTATCATACGCGGAGCAAGCTTCATCTTCTGCTCCAGCCTCATCTGACCTGTCATTTCCAGCTTCATAGAATCACACTAAGATACTTACTTACCTTCACTATTATATCTTGCCTCTAAGATGGACAATGTTAAAAGTTTATAAAAAATCACCTTCTCTGGTACCCTGGCTATAACAGAATTACACCTGCGTCTATTATACCAAATTTGCGCCCGAAATTCTGGCAATATTTGAAATCTGACAGGTTTGTTTTGTTAGCCAGGAAGGGAAATCCCTAAAGTTTTTGTCTGCCAATTATGGCATCGGTAAGCATTTTGCCGCTTGCATATTCAATAGTGCTGCCTGTGGGGAGACCTCGTGCCAAACGCGTGATTTTCACGCCGGTCGGCTTGAGCAGTGAGCTTATGTACAGCGCTGTTCCATCACCTGCCATATTGGGGTTGGTGGCCATTACCACCTCTTTTACATTCCCATCTCGCACCCGCTTGACAAGCTGCTCAATGGTCAAATCATCTGCTTCAGTCCCCTCCAGCGGTGCAATATGCCCGCCCAAAACATGATAGACCCACTTGCAGGTCCCGGTCTTCTCAAGGTTAATAAGGTCTTTCGGCTGCTCAACAACACAGATAGTGCCTTTGTCGCGCTGCGGGTCGGTACAAATTTGACAAATATCACCCTCGCAAAGATTGCAGCATATACTACAGCGTTTCAGTTTTTCTTTGACGTCAATTATAGCCCTGGACAGCTTCACAGCTTCGTCTTTTTCAGACTTGAGTATATAAAAAGCCAGCCTCTCTGCCGTTTTGGGCCCAATACCCGGAAGCCTGGATAATTCCTCAACGAGCCTGTTCAGTGATTCGGTATAAATATCGCTCATAACTCGTATTTCGTCCTTCGTATCTCGTATGTCGTAATAAAATAATTAATTCTTATTCCACTCCGCTGTACTTGTGGCAGCCTCAAAGCCGAAGGCTTTGGGGATGGCTCAGGTCATCGGAAAACTCTCAAAATCTATCGATATTGGGCCTGACCTTATATTTTGCCAATCAGCCGAACTGGAATAATACCACTGCTCCAGCCTCTTAACCAGCTCTTTTCGCACAATTTTATTGAACGTTTAAATTTATCCCTGATGAAACGGGGAAAAGCTCCAAATCTGTTCGACTTTAAAAAAGCTTGAGAAACATATTTGTGGCCGGACTGGAGGACCAAATAATTGCTAAAAGAAAAATCCTTGAGCAAAGTTATCAGAATTGACGAGGCTCGCATAAAAAATCATCTTTTTCGAGAATTGCACCCCAAAAATTAGGACATACGATGTTCAGAAGATCTTTTTGTATAAATGACAGTAAGGTGTTTTTCTGTTCTTTTTATAGTAATCCTGATGATATTTTTCTGCAGCCCAGAACTTTTTTGCCGGCTGAACTTCAGTTTTTACATCGTAGCCTTTTTGCTTCAGGGTTTTAACTAATCTGTTTGCCGTCTTTTTCTGGTGATCATCGAGATAGTAAATAACCGAGCGGTATTGTGTGCCAATGTCAGGACCTTGCCGATTGTGTTGAGTAAAATCATGAATCTCAAAAAAAAGTTTTGCTAATTGCTCATAACTGGTCTTCCCGGGATCGTACCTTATTTCGACTGCTTCAGCATGGCCTGTCTTACCCGTACAAACCTGTTTGTAAGTTGGATTTTCAAAATGTCCACCCGTATATCCAGCGTTTGTTGATATTACTCCGGGAACTTGCTGGAAGTGATACTCGACACCCCAGAAACAACCTCCTGCAAATATTGCTTTAGCAGCTTGCCTATCACCGGCCGAGATAAAATCCATCGATATGGAATTCACGCAATAGCGTGTGTTTTTCTTGGTGAGGATCTCACCTAAAAAGACATGGCCAAGATGAGCACCACAATTAGAGCATATAATCTCCGTACGCTTACCATCTTCATCAGGCTGCCACTTAACGGCACCGGCTATTTGTTCGTCAAAACTCGGCCAACCGCAGTCAGACCTGAATTTAGATGAAGATTCGAATAAAGCCTTGCCGCATTTTCTACAGGTGTAAATGCCTTTCTCGAAATAATTGTAGTATTTGCCACTAAAAGGTGGTTCTGTACCCTTATGGATAATGATTCGTTCTTCCTCTGGAGTCAACTCTTTGTACGTCATATTTTCCCCCTTACTATCGCAATTTTTCCCGATAACGGTTTCTTCATCCGCCCTCTGATTCGTAATATCATCAATGCTTGCCAAAATAGCAAATATACAGGGTATTAGTATCGCTACAACGATGAAGTAATGCTTTAATCTCATTACCACAACCTCAATCTATCAACTCTTATTACTATATACCGGCAGTTGGCAAAATTTGTTTATATTAAAGAACATAATCTTAAGGTGTTCATAAGGATTAGCATACAGAAACTTCTAACATCGACCGATTCAAAAAGTCTATAGGGTGGGATATTTTACCCCACCAAATTTTTACCCTGATCCCAACGCGGTTCACGGGTCATTGCGAGGAGGCCTAAGGCCGACGTGGTAATCTCAACTGTTTAGCCCCGTCACCCGTGGCCGGGGTATTTTGAAAAAGTTAGCCCGTCGAATCATTCAGCCGGTTCCTTTCTCAGAAATCCAAGTTTTTAGCCCCCGGTATCGCAGGAGGTTTTATCCTATTGAAAAATGTCATTGCGAGGCAAAGCCGAAGCAATCTCAATCCGCTAAACGCTGTACGCTATCCGCCAATAATTTTTCCTTTGATTTTTCAAAATTCCACCATAATATAAATTGTTGCATCCTCTGGGGCTGACAGCCGGGGCGGCGAATTAGTGAATAGTGAATTAGTGAATAGTGATTACTTGTCCTGAGTTTATCGAAGGGGTAAATTGTATTTGGCGAATGATATCTGAGTCACATTTCTATGGAATCATCCAGCTTACAGGAATTAGAACAAATTCCCGGCGTTGGTAAAACTATTGCCCGGGATATGCAGAATATCGGCATCCATTCTATTGACTATTCTTAAGGGTAACCAGGCTGAGCAGCTTTATGATAGACTCTGCGAGTTTAAGGCCTCTCCAGCCTGCCCTGAGCTTGCCTGTGGTGAGCTTGTCGAACCAGTCGAAGGATCTTAAACCCAATCCGCTATTCGCAATACGCTACTTCCAATACCAAAACCCGCACTTGCCGTCAAAGGACAACTCAGGTAGTTTTACCGGATGCTTGTTGCCCCGTGTCGTTCGGGAAATACCTTGAATTAATCCCGCAAATTCATATCATTACAACACAAGAGATTGGACCCTCCTTCGTCCGTTACCTCGGGCACAAGTAGAGACTACGGAGGACAGGCTAGTCCGCCATCCGTTTTCGCTAAAGCTACGCCGGATAAGTAGGCGGATAAATATTGAAGAAGCAACGGGAACTTGTTATATAGACTGTATAATCATTGTTATTACTTAGTCCGAAAAAGGAGAAACAGATATGGGCGATAGTGGAAAAAAGATAAAGGCAAAAGAGAACAACAGAAAAAGGCTCAGCTTACTCCAAAGGAAAAACGAAGATTGAAAAAAGAAAAGAAGAATAAATAATTGCCCAGTGCTGTCCGGTGCCCCGAAGCATTATGGTGAATTCTGAGAAGAAAGCCCTCGACGAACTGGTAGCCGAGGCACCAAACCCGCACTTACCGTCAAACCAATTCGATTTAACTCAAAACTCTCCGTAACCCCATAAGGGGTCCTGTGGAGGAGTCCTAAGTCCGTAAGGACTCACAAGGAGGACAACACTCCAAACTAACCTCACGCCACATCTCTCACCACCGCACTCCATCCTGCCTCTCAACCCTCTATCGCCACAAACAACAATGTGTCGTGTAATTCTCTATCCATTTTTACCTAAGTAATGTATTTTATTATCGCCATAGTTATCCCCAAAATCCCCTATTGCTAATCCTTTCCCCTAAATACCAAATACTATCCGCTACACGCTCTACGCTAAAAACCATTTTCAATCAAATGCGCCTGTCCACCCTAATAAAAAAACGCCTCTCTGAGAAAAACCTTTTCAGCCCCGCAGCCCCAGTCAAATTTAGTCGTAACTTAATTTATACCGAGGACTAATGAATGCCCAATAACCTATCACGCAATACGCAATACGGTATACGAACTATGAACTAATTATGAAAAACAAACCCAATTTCACCAACACTGACAGCCTCCTCAATCGAGCGTTCTCTGAAAACTAAATATAAGATTAACTTTTGGGCTGCGGAGGACAGGCCGCTCTAAGTGGTATCTTTTCAACAGAGCAATTTCACAGTTAAATTAGTCAATCACTCCGGCCTTCCTCGACAGCAGCGATTCGGGCATTAAACTCTGTCAACACCATTTTTACTGTTGGGTCGTTAATCAGCTCATTCTTCTTTTTACTTGGAGTTCTATGTTCTAAACTTCTGCCTGCATCTTTGATATTTTTGTCGGAAAAGTCAAGTTTTGATGAGTTAACCGATCGGGTTTTGGTTTCTATGATGTTTTTTTTTAATGCAGCGGGAGCGTCAGTTTTTAACTGTGACAGAAGTGTGTCAACGTTCATAAAATGCTCGCTTAAGGCAAATCTCAGAACCGAGGCTTCAAGGAGAGTTCTTGGCGCCTCGCTGTTTTTAATCGTCCATCGCAGTCTCTCAATGGCCGTTATGTTATAAACAAGAGCAGCAATATCGAATTTCTGAGCTAACTGCTCTGCCTGCTGGCGCTGCTGGTTGCTTAGCAGCAACAGCTCACTTTGCATCCCTGCGGATTTAACCACCATCAAATCCCGCATATAGTCAACAAATGAATCGACGATCTGCAGCTCCGTTACACCGCTTGTAATCAAATCATCTATTGCGATAAGGCTTCCCGCAGCGTCACTTTCGGCTATTTTTTCTGCAAGCTGATGAATCTTTGCGCTATTTGCACAGCCCAAAAACTCCTCCAAAAGTTCCGTAGCCAACGGCTCGGCCCCTGTACTTATCAACCTATCCAGCAGGCTAAGGCCGTCCCGCATCGAGCCATTGGCCATCTTTGCCAGAGGTAAAAGCAAATCCTGCTCGTATTCTATTTTCTCAAGTTCAAGAATTTGCTTAAGCTGTTCTGTAATAAGGCCGGCGCTTATATTATTAAAGTCAAATCTTTGACACCGCGACTGAACGGTCGCAATGACCTTGTTCGGCTCGGTGGTGGCGAATATGAATTTGACGTGACTGGGTGGTTCTTCAAGTATCTTCAAAAGGGCGTTAAAGGCTGATGTGCTGAGCATGTGCACTTCATCAATGATGTAAATTTTATACCTCGACCTTGCCGGCCGGTAGATAGCGTTTTCCCTGAGCCTGCGGACCTCCTCGACACTGTTGTTTGACGCACCATCAATCTCGATAACATCAATATCCTCACCCAGATTTATTGCTATGCAACTGTCGCACTTGCAGCAGGGCTCTGTTGTCGGCCCATCGGTAGCCAGACAATTGAGCGCTTTGGCCAGTATCCGTGCCATCGTGGTCTTTCCGATGCCCCGCGTGCCAGCAAAAAGATACGCATGTGCAACTCTGTCGGTCTTAATCGCATTCTTTAGCGTTTTTGCAATTGCATCCTGCCCGACAACGTCGTCAAAACTTAGTGGCCTGTATTTCCTTGCAAATACCGTATAAGCCATCTGTCAAAACCGCTTCTCGAGAAGATAACAATACATTAAAAATCGGCCGGGTTTGCCACAGCACGACCGGAGCTGCACGCGTATGGCTGCTCGGTTCCCCGCCTGACCAGGTTCGCGGGCCCGGCCTGCATGGGACCCGGCCGAAAAAAACAAGACAATTCAGCATATTCTACACTTCGACAATCCTGTAGTATAGCAGTGGCGGAAGATTTTTCCAGAAAAACATTTTGATTTGACAATTTGAATTGTACAAGTTACCGTTTGGCACACAGAAAATTGAATAACCTGAAAGCTTGTCGGTCAAAAATGTTACTAACCGATTGTTGCAAAGGGTATTAAGATGAAAGTCAGAATTGAAGATACGTGCACGGCCTGTGGTTTGTGCGTGGATACCTGTCCGGACGTTTTCGAGATGGGTGAAGACATAGCACAGGTCATCGTTGACGAAGTCCCCGCCGAGTACGCCGATGCGGTTCAGCAGGCAGCAGACGAATGCCCAGTCGAGGCCATTGTGATTGAATAATTCAGGCGGATAGCTCCCTGCTTCTGCTGCTTGCTCTTTGAATAGCTTCTGTTATCAAGGAGCTAAACTTGCCGTCTTTTAGAACCTGCAGAGCTGCCTGGGTTGTCCCGCCCGGGGAAGTTACCTTCTGCCGAAGCTGGGCAGGATTCTCGCCGTGCGCATCTGCTTCAAGAGCAAGTAACGCTGCGCCTTTAGCTGTCTGAAGAACCAACTTTTCGGCTGTTATCTTATCAATTCCCATTTCCACAGCGGCATCGACCATTTTCTCCATTAGCAGAAAGTAATACGCCGGGCCGCTCCCGCTTACTGCTGTAACCGCATCCATCAAATCTTCATCATCGACGAGAACCGCTTGACCAACTGCAGAAAATATTGACACAGCCTTATCCAGCATCGGCCTGGCCTTGGCATTGACAAATAATGCGCTTGCACCTTCGCCAATCAGGGCAGGCGTATTGGGCATAACCCGGACTATTGCCACATCAGACAATACCGAAGATATATTGGCTGTCTTTATCCCTGCTGCAATGGAAATGAACAGAGTTCCTGGCCGGATTGTTTCTTTAATACTTTCCAATGCCTCAGCCATATTCTGAGGCTTAACAGCCAGAACAATAATTTGAGTCTTTTGCGTTAGCCGGCTGTTCTCGCTTACCTGCTGAATGTTATATTGCTTAGATAAAGCCTGGAGCCTTTCAGCTCTGATGTCACTTATAAAGATACTGCCAGGCTTATACAAACCTTTTGTTATTATCCCTTTTATCAGTGCCTCAGCCATATTACCGGCACCGAGAAAACCTATTGTCTCCATTATATTTACTCCCGTTATAAGTTGCCGGAGAGTCAATCTTACCATAGGAATCCTTCCCTTAGTTATTTAAAAGTCAATAATCTAAAAAAATTTTATTTTTTAGGGAACAGTTTGCTTGTTTTGCGCATCTTAAAGAATGATGATATAGGTCAAATTTCGGAAAATAGACCAGAAAAGGGGAATATGAAGGGTCTAATTGCTTTCGC
>JAFGRL010000059.1 GCA_016935195.1 Sedimentisphaerales bacterium | reverse complement strand
TTGTGGTTCCTTTCGTACGTGTTACTGACAAAATTGTACCACAACTCACTATCTTATACACTGGTCTTAATTTCGGGGAGTATTATAGCATTAGAGTTGGCGGGCTTAAAATCACAGGGCGATCAAAGAGATCCCAATAGTGGTGGACCTAGAACATATCTCGCGTTGTTAAAATGTTTAGGACTGCTTTTTGAAGGCAATAACAATCAATTATTTTTTACCCAATCTGGGTCTGATTTAATTGACGGCAATGAACCTTTGCCCATACTTCAAATATTGCTTTTAAAACATCAGTATCCCAGTATTTATGCGGCTGGTAAAAATGTAAAAATTGATCCGAGAATGAAGGTTAAGCCTTTTTTATTTGTTCTACAGCTCCTGAACGATAAAAGAATTGGATATCTAACGATTAATGAGCTTAAGATACCGATTATTTATGGTCATAATCATGATTGTTTGGAATTGTGTATCCGGAAAATTCTTCAATTACGAGAAGGTCGAAATATCGAATTAATTATTGATTCTCCCTTAGATTTATATACTCGAAGGAGACAATCGCCTGATATCCATAAAGATCTTTCCAATGAAGGAGATATCTATTATATAGCGAATACATGCAAAAATTATCTGCAAGCTGTTAATTTAATAGCCGTTGAGAAAGAAAATGGTCAAGAGAGAATATCTATTGCTCAAAGCGCTGAAGATATTATTGTTCCTGCATTGAGGTCTTCTCTAGTTTTTATATCACTATTAGGCGATGATATCAAAAATAGGGAAGAAATATTCCAGCGAACATTTGGGACATGGAGTTCCAAAAAAGATACTCGCAGGCTTATTGCTCCCGAGGAGCATATTTCGGCAGATGTTTCGACCATTCGCAGTCGTTTATTCGAATTCTTAGGTTCCAATATTATTTCTAACTATCCTGAAGAATTTGTTTCTAAAATGGTACAGGGGTTTGGTTTTAATGATAGAACAGTAAGATCAGCCATTGAGCCATTTCTTCCAAAATCACTAGACTTGTTTGAGTCAACATACTTAGAGTTATCTTGTGGAGGGGCAAGGACTGCGACTCATTTTGAATTGGCTACTCGTGAGTTATTTGATAAACGTTTATTCTTTGATGCTGTACACACGGGGCAAAAAAACGGCCCAGCGGCCGCGGAGGGTATGCTGATGTATTTGCAATAGCTTTGGATAAAAGACATTGTGCAATTATTGACGCTAAAGCGTCCAATTCTTATGCATTATCTTCTGATGATCACGCCAAAATGATAAGTAATTACATTCCAAATTATCATGAATTGTGTAACGGCTTGCCTTTAGAATTGGAGTTTTGTTCTTATGTTGCGGGGGGGTTTATGAATATTGGTAGTAAGTTGTCACAGATTGAGAATGAAACTAAGGTTCCTGCATCTGCGATAACTGCAAAAGATTTGCTGAGGTTGGCTAAAATTATCTTTAGTGAGTCACAGCCATCTTTAAGGAGTTATTTTTGTAATTCAAAGCTTTTATATGCAAAGGATTTCAGATCATAATTATGAATAGAAAATTAATAATATACAGAATGGCAGAACTGTTCTGCGGACCGGGTGGTTTAGCATTGGGTGCCTTGAGAGCTGAGGTAGAATCTGATGCATCAATTTATCGCATCAGACCTGTCTGGGCAAACGATATTGATGTTAATGCTTGTGCTACTTATAAAAGAAATATTCATCCAGATGGTGCAGGTATTGTTCTCTCTGGTCCTGTTGAGAAGATTGATTTTAAAAAAACACCTTCTTTTGATGGGCTTGCATTTGGATTTCCATGCAACGATTTCAGCCGTGTAGGTGAGCAGCGGGGTATCAATGGTCATTACGGCCCTCTGTATTCTTATGGAGTAAAAGCTATTAGCCTCCATAATCCTCAGTGGTTCATTGCTGAAAATGTTTCTGGTTTATCGAATGCCGATAGCGGTGAGACATTTAATGTGATATTGCATGAGTTGGAAAATTCAGGTAAATATGGTTATAAACTTACTGTGCATCTTTATAAGTTTGAAGAATACGGCGTTCCTCAGCAAAGACACAGAATTATAATAGTTGGTATACGTCAAGATATCGGCTTAGATTTTAAAGTTCCCGAGCCTATAACAAAACATCCTTCTGAACAAATATCTGCAAAGGAAGCAATTGAAAATCCGCCCATTCCTTCTGACGCCGCTAATAATGAACTTACTCGTCAGTCAAAGAATGTTGTTGAACGTTTGAAATATATAAAACCGGGGCAGAATGCCTGGACAGCTGAACTTCCGGCCAATCTAAAACTTAATGTTAAAGGTGCCAAGCTCAGTCAGATATATCGTCGTTTGAAACCGAATAAGCCTTCTTATACAGTAACTGGAAGCGGCGGCGGCGGGACTCACATGTATCATTGGGAAGAACCAAGAGCATTGACGAATCGGGAGAGGGCAAGGCTTCAAACGTTTCCTGATGACTTTATATTTTCTGGTTCAAAAGAGCAGGTACGAAAGCAGATTGGAATGGCTGTACCCCCGAAAGGCGCGGAGATTATCTTTAATGCTTTGTTAAATACTCTTGTGGGTTTAGAATACCAGTCGGTTGAAGCCAATTATGTATTTGAGTAGGCACTGAGACAAGATAGTCTATCGGCACAATCAGCTATATTATTTGTTTGACATTCCCAGATAATGATTGTTTGCCAGCCTAATGTATTTAACAGTCTTTGATTGTTTTTGTCTCTTTGAAGGTTGTGTTTAAATTTAGCCGTCCAATAATCGGGTTTTGTTGACGGCATTGTACAGCGTTTGCATCCTTTATGCCGATGCCAAAAGCAGCCATGAACGAAAATAACAGTTTTATACTTGGGTAATACGATATCAGGTTTTCCCGGCAGGTCCTTGCGGTGCAGACGGAAACGATAGCCCATCTTATGGAGTATTGATCGGACAATAATCTCCGGCTTGGTGTTTTCGCTCCGGATCCTGGACATATTCCAGCTTCGTTTTTCTTTTGATAAGTGATCAACCATATTATATCATCGTAGTTGAGAAGACTTTGAGTTTCAATCTTTTTTTTTAGACATATTGCATCTGCTTTATTTTATTTATTTCAGATGGGCGATCCAAGAACATAGTTTTCCAATGGCTACGAACCAACACCCATCAACTGATCACTAATAATCCCCCAATGGTATTTATTTTAGTGGATTTTGTCCACACAAGACGCTATATTATATCCAGATTACAGGCTTACATAGATAAGGAGAATTCGATGAAAATAAAACTCGTTTACATAATGACAGCGATGGTTTTTACCCTTTTTTTATCGACCAGACTCACCGCGGATGACTCAAAGTCCAATGTCATACCCATAACCAAAATAACTACACCTGAGCCTAACGATCTATTTAGAGATTTGCTGTTAAAAGCTGAAGCAGGCAATGCTAAAGCTCAATTCAATCTGGGTTGGATGTATGATACTGGCCGGGGTGTGCCGCAGGATTACAACGAGGCGATTAAATGGTACACCAAAGTTGCTGAGCAGGGAGATGCATCGGCACAATGTAATCTGGGCAATAAATATTGGAATGGTCAAGGTGTTCCCGAAGATTACGTTGAGGCATATAAATGGTTAAACCTTTCGGCGGCACAAGGGCATGAATTGGCAACTAAAAAACGCGAGATACTGCGGGGAAGTATGTCCCCATCCCAGATTGCTGAGGCTCAGCGGCTGAGCAGAGAATTTAAGCCGAAAACACAAGACTCTAGCACTGCGGATCCTCAGTTATCGGGAAAAACAGAGATCAAAGGCAATGGGACAGGATTTTTCATTACATCGGATGGATACCTTCTGACGGCATATCATGTGATAAAAGATGCATCTAAAATTCAAATTTGGATGGGTAAAAGACTCAGTCCGGCAAAGGTGATTCGGATTGATTCGGCTAATGATATCGCCCTACTGAAAGTGGATGGGGTGGCTCTTGAAGCGTTGGCGGTTCAATCCAGTCGGGAGGTCAAGGTGGGACAAGAAATATTCACCCTTGGTTTTCCAAATATCCAGTTTCAAGGGCTGGAGGCCAAATATACACAGGGAAATATCAGCAGTTTAACAGGAATTGCCGATGATCCGCGGCTGTTTCAAATCAGTGCAGCAGTACAGCCAGGCAATTCAGGCGGGCCATTACTGAATACTGAGGGCCAAGTGGTCGGATTGATTGTTGCCAAGCTGGATGAGATTGCCGCAGCTAAAGAAACGGGGTCACTGCCTCAGAATGTCAACTATGCATTGAAAAGTTCGTTCATTCTAAGCTTTTTGGAGTCGCTGCCGGAGGTAAGCAGCACACTTTTGCAGCCAAAGAAGTCTGGATTAACTCGGACAGAGATTGTAGAAAAAACCAATAAAGCAGTAGTCATGGTGCTCTGCTATTGAGTATCCCACGGTTTATGTAAAACACTAATAATTAAAAAAAAACCGCCTGCAGCGGAGTGAAAGTGGTAGGAGCTACAACTTTCGGGGTCGGAAGCCGCAGACGGCAGAAGGAGCTTTAATTGTCTCTGTTATTTACCTGATCGATAGCCCTGTGTCAACCCCGTAAAAATACCTAAAATCTATGTAAATCATTTGCATAAAGTACAAAAAAGACCGCCCGTACTTCGCAGAAGGAGGAGGAAGCTCGGTGAAACTTCCCAGGGTTGCTGAAGATACGGGCGGCAGAAGGAGCTTGATTATGCTGTCATTGTATCTGTTCTCTCATTTTAGGTCAATTATCTTTCTCAATTCTCCATTGGTTCTTCTCACTAAACATTTAACATTCACCATTTAACATTGCGATTCGGCCATCAGCCAAACCGTCTCGCCGCCTCATCGGCCAAGCGTTTATCCAATTCGGCATAAATCGCCGTAACTTCAGGGCTGTGGTGTCCCAGGGTTGCCCGTGCGGCATCCAGCCCCAGTTCCCTGCGGATTCGAGTTGCGGTATTGTGCCGCAATTGATGGGGTGTCCACCTTGGAATCAGGGCCGTCTTTTGTCCTTGCGCCGCGGCCTGTTTTTTTCGGTCTCGGTTGGCCGCCTGGATGGCATACTGAACGGCTTTGCGATAGCTGTCTGTATCATATCGGTCTCCGAGGATATGGTCTGGATTCTCTTTACGGTTTGTTCCCGGCTTGTTGCCGCAGGACAGCGGTGTGACGCGTTTTTGATGCTGGATATCCCGGCGCTGCTGCTCGGACTCGGCGGGGCTGAAACAGTATTGGGTGACCATGCGGTTCAGGTAGGGTTTCAATAGCTGCTGGGTTTTGGGGCCGATAGCGACCAGCCGGTCATATTCATTATAGCTGTTTTTGTTGAATTCATCCGGGACGCGGTAGTACCAGATGTCTTGTCCTGTGTCGATATCGCAGGGACGCATACTAGTCAGTTCACAGCTTCGCATCCCCGTCAGCAGTTGTATCTGTATCATGTCGGCAATAACCGGGGTGGTATAGGGAAGAACGGCATAAACATAGGTTTCTTCCACAGGTCGAACCGGCAGGGTTTCCCGGGCCTTGGATCGGTTTTTTTTGAGGCCCTCGACGGTCTGCAAGCCGCTGTAAACGCTTTCATGGACTAGTTCTTCCGAGACCGCCCACTTGAACATTCGGCGGATTTTCTTGATTCGGCGGTTGATTTCATTCCGGCACAGGTTGTTTTCGATCATCTTCTCCTGCAGGAGTTTCAATTTCAGGGGGCCAAACTCTTCGACTGGCAGGGTGGGGTACAATTCGACGGCGTACTGGATGGCGTAGTGGATGGACACCGGTTCCGAGGTGGGCAGGCCGCTGCTTTTGCGGTAATACTGCCGGACGAAGTCCATATACAGCACCGCCAGTGAGGCGAGGGTGCCGTCATAGTGATCCCGATGGGGTTTGGTTTGGCAGGCGAACACGGTTTTTTGCCAAATTTGTCGGGCGCATTCTTCAGCGACTTTACGGTCGGGGGTGGCGAATTTGCATCCGTTGGGTTTGAGGGGGACGGCCTTGGGTTTGTCCTGGCCTGGGAGGACGACTTTCCACCAGTAGCGGCCATTGCGGGTGTAGAGGCTTCCCGGCAGCTTTGCCTTACCGGTCATGCAGCATGCTGATTTTGTTTTTGCCATTGTTAGACCCTTCTTGTATCCGAATAGTATTTTTATTCTGGTTACAAAATGAGTTACAACAGCCCCTTTGTCCTGTAAAGTGCACAACAAAAAAGCCCTGCAAGTCTTTTACTTGCAAGGCTTTACATTTACGTCCCCGACAGGAGTCGAACCTGTAACCTTTGGCTTCGGAGGCCAACGCGCTATCCATTGCGCTACGGGGACTGTACAGGCCGGA
>JAFGRL010000058.1 GCA_016935195.1 Sedimentisphaerales bacterium | reverse complement strand
CCGGCTTTTTTGTTTCCTGGTGGCTGGGTGAACATCGCAAGTTCTCCTGGGTTCTGGCTATAATTCTGGTCGTGGTGCTGGAAGTTATAGGCTTGCTAATAAAACTGCCCTGGTGGCTGCCCTTGATTATCGGTGTTGTTATCGTTGCACTTTGGCGGCTGTCTATGCGGTCAACTTATTACCGGCTGGATACGGCTATGATGTTCAGAGATTCGGTCCATACAGCGGTAATGGAAGTAGTTGACAAGGTCGTTGATGCCAAAGGGCTTAGACAGCTTACAGAAGAGCAGAAAAAGCCTATCTTGAAAGACATTCTTAGCCGTTAAAGTTAAGTTATGGCAAACGAGCCTTTAGAACAAAATGAAAACCAAAAAACTCTTTCAGAGCAGCTTACAGAAGATTTTTACAAGTGGGAGCAAAGAGGCAGGGGCTGGCTGCTCTGGGATTTCCCAGTCCGTTTAGAACCACCTTTCGTCCCTTTCATTTCGAGCATTTTTACCAGAGAACCAATCGTAGATGACGGCAGAAAACCATCTCTTTTAACCAGTCTTACAGAAAAAGTAAAAAACAAGTTCGCAAGCCCCGAAGAACAACAGAAGTCAGAAGATTATTTCTTCAGCCGGGGTCCGGAATTTCTTACAGAAAGTGCAGATTTGGCCAGTGTCACTGTCTCTGTACCCGAAGGGCAAAAAATAGATTTCGACAGTACAGAGCAGTTCCTGCTCAATCTGAAATACTGCAAATTTCCGGTCAGCTTCGAAATTGTAGGCTGCTTCGAGGAGATTTCATTCCAGGTCATTTGCCGTGAACCTGATTTTTCAACAGTCATCCAGCAGCTAAAATCATATTTCCCTGACGCTGCCTTGTACGAAAATCAACAACCAAAATGCAGGTTAGACAGGGAAAAACCTTCTGCGATAGTGGACTTCGGGTTATCTGAAGAGTTTATGAGGCCTTTGAAAGCATTTCGCGGCTTTGAACCTGATCCCTTGACCGGCATTGTAGGTTCTATGGGAAACTTGGCGGAAGGTGAAATGGCAATGTTCCAGATTCTGTTCGAACCGGTTAGGAATCCCTGGCATGAGAATATCATAAAGTCTTTAACAGACTGTGAAGGCGGTAATTTTTTCGCTGACAGCCCTGAAATGATAAAACTTGCACAAGAGAAGATAAAGAAGCCATTGTTGGCTGCTGTCATCAGAATAGCAGGTTCCAGTCAATCTGAAGCCCGGGCCTGGGAGATTACAAAAGGCCTGGCAGCGGGCTTACAGCAGGTTTCGAATCCGCCGAGCAATGAGCTTATCCCTTTAGATACCGATGAGGCCTATAGCCATGACCTTCACTTCGACGATTTATACTACAGGCAAAGCCACAGAACAGGGATGCTGTTAAATACAGCAGAGTTACTTTCGCTTGTTCATCTGCCTTCTGTTTCAGTCAAGGCCGCCAAGCTGAAACGAGAGATAAAAAGAACCAAACAGGCACCCTCTATTGTTTCTGGCCACAAGTTGGTGCTCGGTAAAAATATCCACCAGGGCAAAGAAATAGAAGTTACTTTAAGCCCGGATCAAAGACGGCGGCATACTTATATTATCGGTACTACGGGTATGGGTAAATCTACATTGTTTTTGAATATGATTCGTCAGGATATACAGCAAGGCAATGGAATTGCTGTCCTGGACCCACACGGTGATTTAATTGAACGTATCATACCATATGTACCCGAAGAACGTTTCGATGATGTGGTTCTGCTTGACCCTTCGGACTTTGATTATCCTGTGGGGCTGAATATCTTATCTGCACACTCCGAACAAGATAAAACGCTGCTTTCCTCGGACTTGGTTAGTGTCTTTCGCAGACTATCGACAAGCTGGGGCGACCAAATGAACTCGGTTTTTGCCAATACCATATTAGCTTTTCTGGAAAGCAAAAAAGGCGGCACACTAATTGACCTGCAAAAGTTTCTGGTTGATAACAGCTTCCGAAGGGAATTCTTGAAAACAGTTACAGACCGGCAGGTTATTTATTATTGGCAAAAGCAGTTTCCCATGCTGCGTCCGAATGCGTGCTCGCCAATTCTGACACGTTTGGATGAGTTCCTTCGTCCAAAGCCGATCCGCAATATGGTTATGCAGAAAAAGGGTCTGAACTTCCAGGATATAATGAACACAAAGAAAATCTTCCTCGCCAAGCTCTCCCAGGGGCTGGTCGGTAAAGAAGTTTCATATCTGTTAGGGGCATTGCTGGTTACCAAGTTTCACCAGGCGGCCATGGCAAGACAGGCACAGGCTGAGGAAAAAAGAAAAGACTTTTACCTTTATGTCGATGAGTTTCAGAATTTTGCCACCCAATCGATGGCAGATATTCTCTCTGAAGCTCGGAAATACCGGCTTGGCCTTGTATTGACTCACCAGGAATTAAAACAGCTTTGGAGTCAAAATACGGAACTGGCAAGCTCTGTTATTTCGAATCCGGGTACAAGGATTTGTTTTGGCCTGGGGGATTTCGATGCTAAAAAGCTTGAAGATGGTTTTTCTTACTTTGAGGCCATGGATTTGACGAATATGGATGTTGGTGAGGCCATAGTCAGGGTAGAAAAATCAGATTATGATTTTAACATCAAGACTTATTTACCAGAAGATGTCCCTCAGGATATTGCACACCATCGCCGAGAAAAGATAATTGAGCTTTCCCGTAAAAAGTATGCAAAGAGCAGGAAAGAGCTTGAGCAGTTATTGGACTGGCAAGATGATGCTATAAAAGAAAAGGCTCCTGCGATTGAGACGCCAACTATCCGAGCAAAAAAGCCTGTTTCTACTGCAAAACCAGCTAAGCCCAAGTCTGAATTATCGCCTGAAGAGCAAGGTTTCCTGAAGTTTATTGACTCTCACAGCGGAAAGTTCGTGACCAAGATATACAAGGCCTTGAAATTGAGCGGCTATAAAGGTGATAAGTTAAAGAAAAGCCTGATTGAAAAAGGGCTTGTCGTTCAGCAGGAAACCAGAAAAGGCAAAAGAGGAAGGCTGGCAAAGGAGCTTGTTTTAACTGAAAAAGGACAGGCTCTGGCCAAAAAACTCACTACAAAGGGGAAAGGTGGGGATGTTCATCAAAAGCTTCAACAAAGTATAGCAGAGCAAGCTAAGGTGTTCGGCTGGAAAGCTGCCATTGAAAAGAAAATCCCGCATTCTTTAGAAAGTGTCGATGTAGAACTAGAGAAAGATGATATTAAGGTAGCCGTTGAAATAGCCAGCACCACAAAGCCCGAACACGAAAAAGAAAACATCAAAAAATGCCTTGAAGCAGGCTACGACTATATTTTAGCTGTAAGCTCAGATGACAAGCTGTTAGCTGAAATCAAAAGAGAGGTGAAGAAAACCTTTAACGCAAAAGAAAAAGAACGCATCTATTTCTATTCTCCTGAAAGAATAAAGCACTTTTTTCACACCACAGCAGGCTCTATTGTTTCTGAAAAGCCCATTGTTTCTGGTCAAATTAAAAAACAGAAAGAAATTTTAAATACAGAAGAAGCAGCCAGCTTTCTTGGCATAAAGAAAACCACGCTTTACGACTGGGTCAACCAAAAGAAAATCCCTCATATGAAAGTCGGCAGGCTTTTGAAATTCCGAAAAGCAGATTTGGAGAAGTGGCTGGAAAAAAGACTTCAAAAAGAGGAAAGTTATGATATACTTGATGACTAATGAAAAGTCTGACTCAAGGTAAATCCGAAAGATGGCTGTATATAAAAAAGGAAAAAACTGGTATATCGATTATTACGTCAAGGGTCGGCGTAAGCGCAGAAAAATCGGCCCGTCAAAGAAGCTGGCAGAGCAGGTTCTAAAGGATGTCCACGTCAAGCTCGCCAAGGGCGAATACCTGGGCGTTTACGACGAAAAGAAGATACTATTTGAAGACTTTTCAGAGCAGTACCTGGCCTTTTCAAAGAACAATAAAGCCGAATCCACCTACAAAAGAAGAGATAAAGTTAGCGTCTCACACCTAAAAGAAGCTTTCCAGGGCAGATTTCTCTTTGATATCACTCCCCGGATGATCGAAAACTACAAGGCAAAACGGCTTAAAAAGGTCTCTCCTGCCACGGTCAACAGGGAACTGGCCTGTTTGAAGCATATGTTCAACAAGGCCATGGAATGGGATGCAGTTAAAAGCAATCCGGTTAAGTCGGTCAAGCTGTTAAAGGAGCCGCCCGGCAGGCTAAGATATCTAAGCCAAGATGAAGTACCAAAGCTGCTCAATGCCTGCAACGGCTATCTGCGATCTATCGTGATAACAGCCTTGAATACCGGCATGAGAAAAGGTGAAATCCTGGCTTTGAAATGGCAGGAAGTTGACCTGCACAACCGCAAGATCACCGTCAAAAAGCCAAAGAATAACGAAGTTAGGGTTATCCCGATTAACGAAACGCTTTACCATGAGTTATCTGAGCTGTATGAGGACTCAGATAGCGAATACGTCTTTGCCAACGGTAATGGTGATCGGTTCGGAGACATTAAGAAGGGATTTTCTCTGGCCCTGGAACGTGCTGAGATCGAGGATTTCCACTTCCATGACCTGCGGCATACCTTCGGGTCATACCTGGTAATGCAGGGGATAGATTTGAAAACAGTCCAGCAGGTAATGGGGCATAAAGAGATAAAAACAACCATGAGATACTCGCATTTATCGCCTGAATATGTGCAGCAGGCGATGGGCAGATTGGATTCTGTATGGACACTATTTGGACACCAGCGAAATTTTGAGAAAAATGAAATTGCTGTAAGTCCTTGTCAATAAAGAGATGCGCCCGTAGCTCAGTAGGATAGAGCATCGGTTTCCTAAACCGGAGGTCGGAGGTTCGAGTCCTCCCGGGCGTATTTTTGTAACTATTTTATCTATAAGTACTTGCTTCATCTTTAAAAAATCGTTCTACTTCATTTTACCTCAAATTGGCCCCGGGCGTCATTTTGGCGTCGATTTGGTACCTTCTAAAACCTGCAGCTATGATTGCATCCATAGACTTGTCCTCGGCAAATTCCAGGAGCCTTTGAGCCTGCATGAGTATTTGTACTGTATAAATACTCCAATCAACAGGATAGATGCCAGTGGTGAATTTGGCTTGAAAGCAAATGGGCTTTTATGGTCATTGTGAGCCGACCACGGTCTGCTTCGCAGGCCTCGCAATGAGACGAGGTTATTGTCTTTTATTCAGGACTTTTTTGTCAAGTCTCGTCTGCAGCGCACTTTTCCAGCTCGTCCAGTTAGAATCACTTCGTTTATTATCGATTGCTGCCTTGAAATCATAACAGACAATTAAGTTAGTGTGATTCTTCAGAGCAGTCGAAAAAGATTTACTTCTTTAACGCATACACGGTTTGCTCCTCATTGAGGGGCAACTCAGAATGGATCAGCCTGCACTTGTCAAGCGTTCATCGGCCTGCTGAAAAATTATTATATTTACAGTGATTGCTTTTGAAAAGTGAATAAAGGCACAAAATGCTAATCACGCTACTGAAATCATAAATGCTTGTATTTAAAACAGACAGATAAGATTTAGCGGTGGTAGGTTTTGTGGTTTAGGATTTCCGATAAGAGGTCTCGGTTTTCTTTGGAGAAACCAATGTGGCTGTGTCTTCGGAAGCCTTCGGCATATTCCCAATCTTTCTGGCCGGACATGTGGGCGATTTCAGCGCTGGATTGGCGCATAGTTTCGACGTAGTTGTCCAGGCCTTGTGTTTTGTCGAGCCATTGTCTTTGGCTTTCATGGCAGGAGAGCATCCTTATTTTGATGGGCATTTCGCTGGTGATATTTACGAATAGTTCGGGTGTAACCAGATTGCCCATGCTGTCACGATTGAGGTGCGGTTGGGTGTGATAGAGATAGATGTCCTGATAGGTCGGTTCGCAGGGTGGGTTGCTGATGTAGTTACGCATGGCTCTGCTGAAGCAGGCGGTCGTTACCAGTCGTGCGGTGTTAGTGTGGTCTTCCATATAGTCGTTTAGCGAGGGCAAGAGGACGATTGTGGGGCGGATTTCGCGGACAATGGCGCTGATCCGGCGGAGGAGTTTGTCTTCGTAGAAGATCATGAGGTCGTCGGTGATGGGTGGATGGTATGTTGCGGAAATTATCGCGGCTGATCGTTGGGCTTCCTGCAGGCGGATAAAAGCGATTTCGGCTTCCGGCAGTTCGTTACTGTCGAGATTGCTGCGGGCGAGGTTCATCATGTGCGGTTCGAAGCCGGCTTTGCTCAGCAGCGACAGAGTCCCGGCCATGTTGAATTCCACATCGTCGGGATGCGCGGCTACTGCGAATACAGTTCGTTTTGCGCTCATTATGAATCTCTCATCTCTATGGCTAATTCTTTTTGCGGTCGTGCCGCCGCCTATCGGTTTCTTTCAACAGCCTCTTGCGGATTCTAACCGAATTAGGGCAAATCTCAACAAGCTCGTCGGCTTGAATGTATTCCATCGTCGCCTCAAGACTCATCTTCCTGGCAGGTCTGACCTTAGCCGAATCGTCTTTGCCAGATGCCCGAACGTTCGTAAGCTGCTTACCTTTAACCACGTTTACAGGTATATCTTTTTCCTTGCAGTGTTCTCCTACTACCTGTCCTTCGTATACCTGTTCACCAGGGGCAACAAAGAAAACACCTCTATCATACAAGGCATCGAGTGCATAAGCAGTCACACCTCCGGTAGTGGTCGCGATCATAACACCTGCCTTACGCTGAGGTATCGCACCACGCATCGGCTCATATCTTTCAAACGCATGATGCATAATCGCTCTGCCGGCCGTTGCGTTCATCATCCTTGCATGAAGGCCGAACAAACCACGCGACGGTATCACAAATTCCATATGAACAAAATCGCCGGCCCCGCTTTTGGCATCCATTTTAACTATTTCACTTCGCCGATCGCCCAGAAGACTCATCACAGAACTTTGGCAACCTAATGGGCAATCCACTACAAGCAGTTCTATCGGCTCATAACGTCTGCCTTGGACTTTTCTCAAAATTACGTTCGGCTTACCGACGCAAATCTCATAACCTTGGCGTCGCATAGTCTCCAGCAGGATTCCAAGATGCATCAAACCTCTGCCTGAAACATTGAATTCTTCAGGCGTTTGGCCAGGAGCTACTCTTAACGCAACGTTTTGATGCAGTTCTTTTTGGAGTCTATCGCCGATATGCCTGCTGGTTATGTATTTTCCGTCTTTTCCTGCGAAAGGACCGTCATTGATTCTGAATGTCATGCTCATTGTCGGCTCATCGACCGGAATAACCGCTAATTGCGAAGGCTTCTCCGCACAGGCAATAGTGCAACCGATCTCAACCGGGTCAAGGCCGGATATCGCACAGATATCACCAGCCTGAACGCTTGAGACCTGTTTTCGGCCAAGGCCAAAAAACTGATGGATGTGCATAACATTTTGCTGAGTATGCAAACCGTCGGCGTCAATTACTGTAACCGGCTGACCTTCGGTTATTGATCCGGCGAAAACCTTGCCGATTGCTATTCGTCCGACATATTCCGAATACTCCTGGTTTGTCACTAACATTTGCAGCGGCACGTTTTTTTTAACTGTTGGTGAGGGGATATTGTTTATTATCGCATCGAATATTACCTGGACATTATTGGTTTTATTAGCCATATCTGTTGTTGCCCACCCCTCTTTGGCTGATGCATAAAGAAATGGAAAATCGAGAGTCTCATCATCTGCGCCGAGTGATACGAGCAGATCGAATACTTCATTAACGACATCGTCCGGCCTGCTGTTTTCGCGGTCTACCTTATT
>JAFGRL010000057.1 GCA_016935195.1 Sedimentisphaerales bacterium | reverse complement strand
TAGGGCATGGCTTGAGGGATTGATTTGCATTTGCTCTTGTGAGAGTTTCTGACAAGGATGTTTCCTGTGGTTATTTATTGTTTGCATAGAACTCGGATTAAATAGGCCTTTCGTAAAGGAGGGTGGTCTTGGCAGCCCAGGAAGTTGAAGACATTTTCGCAGATATCCTCGACCGTGCAAAAGCACTTGACCCGGCCAGCGTGCGGAGGTGGTTTGATAACTTAACGGTTATCCAGCTTAGCGGGGGTTTACTTGACGTTGGCTGTCCGGATGAGGCGACGGCCCAATTCTTACGTGACAACTGCAAAGGCAATTTTACCCGGGCCGCCCAGCAAATAACGGGCCGTCTTGTTACTGTGGAATTCAACATTGTTCCCGCTGATGATAACGGCCGTCGCTTTAGGCGAAATGCTGTTGGTCCTAAACTTCACCCCGATTATACATTTGATAATTTCGTGGTTGGACCGAGTAACAGGCTCGGCCATGCCAGTTGTGTGGCCGTAAGTCACTCGCTGGGTGATACCTACAATCCACTTTTTCTCTATGGCAGCTCAGGCCTGGGAAAGACTCACCTTTTGCACGCTGTCTGCCACGAGGTAAAACAGAGATATGAATATGCGGTCATTCAGTTTTTGAGCTGTGAAGACTTCGTAAACAGATTTATACGGGCGATAGAGACCGGGAATCTGGCGGGATTTCAGAGCCAGTTTCGTAGTGTTGATGCACTTGTTATTGATGATGTTCAATTCCTGCGAGAGCGTGAGCAGAGCCAGGAGGAGTTCTTTCATAATTTTAACGCCCTTTACAACAATGGCAAGCAAATCATCCTTAGTGCCGACAGTCCGCCCGGCAAGATACCCTCGCTTGAGGAACGTCTTATCAGCCGATTTAGCTGGGGGCTGGTTGCCAGAATCGACCCGCCCAGCTATGAGACCAGGGTTGCGATAGTGCAAAAGAAGGCGCACATTCGCGGTGTAAGTATATCCGATGAGATAGCCGAATATATTGCCCATAAGGTTCAGGCTAATATAAGGGAGCTGGAGGGAGCTTTGACAACTCTCTGCGCACTGGCTGCAACCACGGGCAGACCGATTACGCTTGAACTGGCTCAAATAGCTCTGGAAGGACAAATTGAATCGTCAGCCAGACATATCAATATAACGGATATTATCGATGTAGTAACAAGACATTTCGACGTTCGCCTTACGGATTTGCAGAGTAAGAGACGCAGTCATAGTATCACTTTGCCACGCCAGATTTGCATGTATTTGGCCAGAAGCCTGACAAAACACAGCCTCGAAGAAATTGGCGGCCACCTGGGCGGTCGAGACCATACTACCGTTATGCATGCTTGCAGTAAAATCGAAGACGCAAAACACAGCGACCCACAGATGAACATATTGCTGGTCGAACTGACCGAACAGATAACAAAAATCCCGGCCAGGCATATCTCTAATCATTGACGAATAATGAGGGCAAATAAAAAAGGCTGTGATATAGTTCACAGCCTTTTGACTTGTTAATAATCAAGGTGTAATTGTCTTTTATTGCCTGCGTTTTCTTATTAAAACTAATGAGCCCAAACCGAACAGAAGTAATGTTGCCGGCTCCGGAATTACTTCAAAGGAGGAGGTGCCGCTTGCAGTTCCTTCAGCCGTTACAGTGAACCGCCACTTGGCCTGCATACTTGAGACTGTTCCTAATATTTGCTGCCAGCCTGTGGCATCACTGCCTCCTGGCCAGCCCAAAGGAGTTTCCACTAAGTCTGCAAAAACAGACGTTCCGTTATAAAGGGAGCGATAAGCCATGTAATCGAAAGCACCGGTCATAGTGTCATCGGGGCCTACGGTTACGCTGGCCAGGGCACGTGCATCGGGATTTACCATTGGTGCAAAGGATACTATCGCTGAGCTGAATGAAAAAGCAGTGTCATAGTCGCCGGCTGTTACCGCAAAACTCATCTCAATAAGAGGGTCTGCCTTAATGGTTAAGGAAATACCGTTCAATATAGCCAATATCTCTGTGGGATTATTTTCTGCTGCGACTGCCAATGGATTTATCATCCACCACGTATATATCTCATCGGGATTCGCGAGAACTTCCTCCCATTCAATATCGGTATATACTGTTGCATAGCCCGGTGTGTCGCCTGTCTCGCCGCCCAGAATCTCCAAATCGAGAGATATAGGTGTAGAATTAGCGGCATTCGGGGATAATAAAAGAGTAAATAATACGATGATTATGCTAAGGTTATTTGAAGTGAACTTTGACCTCATCATACCTCTTCTCCTTTTGACTTCTGCATCATAAGCAGATTAGTCCAAAGTAAACTCTATTCCACAAACATAAGCAGAAGAAGATAAATTTTCTGCTACTTGCAGCATATAAACAACTTAATTCTACACAGTGTTCGGGAGTAGAGTCAAGAGGAATTTTTAAAAAATTTTTATTTTTTTTCATGTTGAGTCAAATTTTGGCTGAAAATGCGTATTTTTTATTTAAAAAACCTCGATAATTAAAATTTCAAAGGATTTTGTGCATAATTGATTTTGGGGTAAGAAGATAAAAAATTGGCCTGTTTTTGGAAATATTAATTATAGATAGACCTGCTTTTTGCCCTTCTTTTTAGTATTGGCAAATAAAAAAGGCTGTGATAAAGTTCACAGCCCTTGAGTTTTATAATTGACTGAAAAACAAAACTATCTTTTTCGAATTCTAATCAAGGCTAATGAGCCTAAACCGAGCAGCAGTAATGTAGCCGGCTCAGGTATCTGGGTGTACATCTGGAATACTTCGTTTAACTTTGCAGTCCCGCTGAGGCCGCCCGTTACAGTGAATCCATTGTTGACCCACATTTGCTTGATCTGAGCGAAGTTTGCATAATCTTTTAAATCAAGTCCAGAAGCTCCGACTTGCCAGGATGTGCTGAGAGTGGCAAGCCAACTGCCGAAAGGTAATGGCGCATCCCACATCGTCTCAGTAGCGGCGACGACACCTGTGCCGGTAGCGCCGGCAAGACTGAGAAGCGACCATGCACCATCAATAAAGTATTCGTCGTATCCGGGCAGTATAGAGACTTTGTAGTCTATATTAACGCAGATGCTTTGATTTGAACCGGCATCCCAGTCAAGCAGGAACTTTAATCCATAGTTTCCTGAAACGTCGTCTTTTCCACCCTGTATATAAACCGTGCTTGCAGTCGGAGTAAGCGCACCGCCCTGTGCGATACCATCAACCAGGAAGTCGGAAAAGAGTTTGTCTCCCACCACTAAGCCGCCCGCCGGAACCGAACTTATGGGCATCGTGCTAGTAAGTGGAACCCAAGCTGCCTGCACTGAACTTAAGAGGAAAATGTTGATTAAGATAATAGAAAATAACGCTGACTTTTTCAT